>JANNVF010000099.1:0-1643 GCA_031414315.1 Hyphomonadaceae bacterium
TGCCGCTACGGCTGAAGGATTCGAAGGAAGCCGAGGAGCAGATCGCGTTCGCCGACGTCGTGCTGCTGAACAAGGTCGATCTCGTCAGCGCCGCCGAACTCGCCGCGGTGGAAGCCACCATCCGGCACATCAACCCCTACGCCCGCATCGTGCGCACCGAGCGCTGCAACGCGCCGCTCGATACGGTGATTGGGCTCGGCGCGTTCGATCTCGAACGCATCCTCTCGGTGGAGCCGGACTTCCTCACGAAAGATCACGGCGACGACCATGACCACGGGCATGCCCACCACGATCACGACGACCCCGATCACGTCCACGACGAACACTGCGGCCACGACCATCACGATCACGCGGCGCCATCGGCGATCCACGACGTGACGGTGGCGAGCGTCTCGCTCTCCAGCGAGGCGCTGCTCGACGATCGCAAATTCTTCGCGTGGTACCAGACACTGCTTGCACAGCAGGGCGGCGACATCCTGCGCTCCAAGGGCATCCTGGCGTTCGCCGGCGAGGAGCGCCGCTATGTCGTGCAGGCGGTGCACATGATGGCCGATGGCGATCACCAGAAGCCATGGCGCGACGACGAAAAGCGCGTGAGCCGTCTGGTGCTGATCGGCCGCAATCTCGATCGCGCCGCGCTGGAGCAGGATTTCGCGTCCTGCGTGGCCCAATGAGTCCGGCATCGTGAGCGCGCCGCTCATCGACACGATCGGCCGCGCGTTCGATCTCTCCGAAACCGTCGTCGGCGCGTTCTGGCTCGGCGACGTGGCGCTGTTCGTCACCGGTGATGGTGTCGTCACCGGCCAGACGCTCGCCGATCCGGTCTGGGTGCGCGCGGGCGTGCATGACGGCGCGCTGCTCGCCGCTTGTGTCGGCGTCGGCGAGGAGATCATCACTGGCGGCGACGACGGACGTATCGCCGCAACCGGCGCCGATGGCGTCGTGCGCACGCTGGCGGACTATCCCGGCAAGTGGATCGAGGCGGTGGCGGCCAGCGGCGCCGCGAAGCTCGTCGCGGCGTCGATCGGGAAAGAGGCAGTGATCCTCGCCGCTGCGGGTGAGAAGCATCGCTTCGGCCACGACGCCACGGTCACCGGCCTCGCGTTCGAACCCAACGGCCGGCGCATCGCCGCCGCGCACTACGGCGGCGCGACGGTGTCGTGGGCGGCGTCACCGGACAGCCGGCGCAAGACGCTGGCGTGGAAGGGCGCGCATCTGTCGGTGGCGTGGACCCACGACGCGAAGTTTCTCGTCACCACGATGCAGGAGCAGGCGCTGCACGGATGGCGGCTGCAGGACGGCCAGCACTTCCGCATGGCCGGTTACCCCGCGAAGATCCGCGCGCTGTCGTTCACCCACGACAACAAATGGCTGGCCACCGCCGGCGCGCAGGAAGTGGTGCTCTGGCCGTTCCAGGGGCCGAACGGGCCGATCAACACGAGCGCCGCGGTCTCGGGCGAACTGGCGACGCCGTGCACGGCCGTCGCGTGCCATCCCAACCGCGCGGTGCTGGCGGCCGGCGGCCATGACGGCGAGATCGCGCTGATGCCAATTGCCTCGAGTGGTGGTGGTGGCGGCGGCAAGGCGCTGCTGATCGATGCGCCGCATGGCAGCCGGGTGACGGCGCTGGCGTGGTCGGCGGA
>JANNVF010000100.1:0-2018 GCA_031414315.1 Hyphomonadaceae bacterium
GAGGGAGGGCAGGAAAGGGTGACACGCAGAAAGGGTGACACGCACGAGTTTGAATCCAACGGGGAAACGGGCGCGGTCATTTTTTCAGATCACACGGTGCGTCGTCCACGTTGCGCCACCCATCAGGGAACAGCCGCCGCCGCCGTGCTCCGCGCCACGCCCTCACGCCGCGGATCGGCGCCGCCGTCAAACCCCTGCGGTGTGATGTGGATGCCGTGCAGGCCGCTCACTTCGGCGTTGGCGGGGCGCAGCTGCCAGCCGCGCGCGGTCAGCCCCGCCTGCAGGTCCGGCGCCATGCGCGCGGTCTCCGCGCCGATGGTGGCGGTGCGCCCGGTCATGTTCGGTAGATCAATCGCCTGCTGCATCGACAGCTTCCAGTCCACGAGGCCGATCACCGTCTTGGCCACATACCCGATGATCGACGATCCGCCCGGCGAGCCGACCACCGCGTAAACGTCGCCGGCCGCGTCGAACACGATGGTCGGCGCCATCGACGAGCGCGGACGCTTGCGCGGGCCGGGCGCGTTGGCCACGGGCTTGCCGTTCTTCATCGGATCAAGCGAGAAATCGGTGAGCTGGTTGTTGAGCATGAAGCCCGACGTCATGCGCTGCGAGCCGAACACCGACTCCACTGTCGCGGTCAGCGCCACCGCGTTGCCATAACCGTCGATGATCGACATGTGCGTGGTGCCGGGCACTTCGTTGGTGGCGTCGCGGCCCCAGTGATCGAGCAGCGACCGCCCGCCGATGATCGTGGAGGGGTCGCCCGGCTGCACAACCGTCGGCGCACGCGCGAGATCGATCATCTTCGACCGGCTGTCGAGATAGCGGCCATCGATCAGCCCTTGCGTCGGCACCGGCGCGAACTGGTCGTCGGCGAGGTAGTGATCGCGGTCGGCGTAGGCGAGCCGGCTCGCCCACAGGAACGCGCTCCAGTCATCCACGGTCGCCGGCCCCACCGGCGCCGGTCGCGCCCGCGCGTAGAGACCCACGATCGACAGCACCGCCACGGCGCCGGAACTCGGCGGTCCCATCCCGCAAAGCCTGTAGGTGCGATACGGCCCGCACACCGCCTCCAGCCGGCGCGGCCGCACGCTGGCGAGATCGCGCAGGGTGAGACTGCCCGGGCGCGGCGCGCGGGAGGTGGCGGCGATGATGCTGTCGGCCACCGGGCCTTGCGTGATTCCGCGCGCGCCGTGCGCCTGGATCAGCCGCAGCGTCGCGGCGTACTTCGGGTTGGTGCGCCGCGTGCCCACCGGCAACGGCGCGCCGGCGGCGTCGAAGAAATACGCGCGCGCGTCGGGATCGTCCTTCAGCGCGCCGTTGCGGCTCGCCACCATCGCGATCAGCCCGGCCATGCGCGGCGAGATGATGAAGCCGTCGTCGGCAAGTTTGATCGCCGGCTCGAACAGGTCGCGCCACGGCAGCCGGCCATGATCGCGGTGCGCCATCTCCAGCATCGGGATCAGCGCCGGCGCGCCGGTGGACAGCCCGCTCTGCAGCGCCTCGAAGAACGGCAACGGCTTGCCATCGGCGCCGAGGAACAGCGCGGCGGTGGCCGCCGCCGGCGCGGTCTCGCGCCCGTCGTAGGCGTCGAGGGTGCGGGTCGCCTTGTCGAACGCGAGGAGAAAGCCGCCGCCGCCCAGGCCCGCCGACTGCGGCTCGACGAGACCCAGCACCAGCATCGTGGCGATCGCGGCGTCGGTCGCCGTGCCGCCCTTGCGCAGCATATCGAGCCCGGCCTCCACCGCGCGCGGATCGGCGGCCGCGACCATGCCGTCGCCGCGCGTTTGCGGGACGCTGGAGAGCGGGCCGGTCGCGCATGCCGCGAGTGCGACGGACAGGACTACACTCAAGAAACTGCGGCGGCGCATGCAGGAGACCTCGCGGACGAGTTGCGGTAAGGGGTGGCCCTCAGCATACACGCCGGGAAACCGCACGCCATGATCCGACCCGGCCCCCTCAACACCATCGCCGATGTCGCCGGCATTCTTGTGGGCTCGGCCGAGGATCTGGCG
>JANNVF010000101.1:0-3877 GCA_031414315.1 Hyphomonadaceae bacterium
GGTCGAAATGGTAGACGCCAAGCGAATTCAGCGTGGATTCGATGCGCGGCCCGATGCCGGCGACCATGCGCAGATCGTCCGGCGCGCCATCGCGGGCGGCCGGCAATCCCGCTGGGCGCACCTCCGCGCCGACCGGCGCCAGCGGCGCAAAACTGTCATCGCGCGGCGCGACCTTCTGTTGCGACGCCACCGGCGACGGCGTGGTGGCGATGGTCTGCTCCAGATAGCGCACGCGGCTGTCGAGGTAGCGCGACTGCCAGCGCAGGCGGCCCACTTCGGGATCGGCTTCCGGCGCCGATGTGTGTATGAGCGGGCGCTGCTCAAGTTCGGCGATGCGATCGCGCTGGCCCACATGCGCGGCCTCAAGCTCGGCGATGCGGCGCGCGGCGTGCGTCGTTTCCGAACGTGCGGCAGCGAGCGCGCCTTCGAGTTCCGCAGCGCGCTGCTGCAAGGTGGTGAGCCGGCCTTCATCCGCGCGCGGCGCGGCCTGCGCTTCAAGCGCGCGCAGGCGTTCGTCGCGCGCGGCGATTTCACCGACGAGCACGGTGCGCGCGGCGCCATGATCGGCCGCACGGCCCTCAAACCAGGCGACGCGCGCCTCAAGATAGCGCTGCCGCCAGCGGCGACGATTGTCCGCTTCATCGTCGGCCGGCGCGGCGACCGCGAGCGGTGGCGGTGGCGGCTGCGGGGTGTTGGCGTGGGCCTCAAGGTACTTCACGCGCGCGCTGAAATAGCGCGACTGCCAGCGCTCCCGGTTGAGTGCGTCGTCGAGATCGGAGCGCGCGGCAGCCGTTTCGACCGGCGCTTCAACCGGCGCTTCAACCGGCGCGACAATCCGCGCGATGCTCATGTCGGCATCGTGGCGCGCAACCTGTGCTTCGAGCTCCCGGATGCGCCAGCGCATCGCGGCCATATCGACGCCCGGCTGCGCGGGCGCGGTCGCGGCGTCGAGATCGGCTTCCAGAAGCGCCGCGCGACGATCGACGTCGGCGGCGCGCGCTTCCGCATCGCGCAGCGCCGTTTCGAGCGCCGTCACGCGGCCCGCAGCGGCGCCTTCGTCCGGCAGCGCGGCCTGCGCGCTCGCCAGCGCCAATTCGAGTTGCGCGATGCGGCTCATATGCTCGCCGCATGCCTCATCGCGCCCCGCGATGTCGCGCTGGAGTGCGGCGATCTGGGACTGGGCGGCGTTGACGCGCACCTGCAGCGCTTCGTGCTCGCCGCTGCGGAGCTGGATCGCGGCGTCGCCATGCGCCGGCGTGGTGTAGCCCACATAGGTCAGCAGCTCGTTGCGCAGACGCTCGCGCTCGCCATCGCGCTTGGCCCAGCGGTCGCGGTGGCGAATGCCGTGCCAGCTCCAGCCAGCGAGGCCGCCGCCGAACACGGCAGCGATCGCCAGCGGCACAAGAAGCTGCCCGATCAGGTACGCCATGACAGTTGTGCCTCACGTGACATTGAATTCGATCCGACGATTGCGGGCGCGGTTGAGTGCAGTGGTGTTAGGCGCGCGCGGCTTGTCCTGGCCAAAACCCTGCGCGGTCAGACGATCGCGGGCGACGCCCTTGCCAGCGAGATAATCGCGCACGGCTTCGGCCCGTGCGCGTGAGAGCGCGAGGTTGAGTGCGGCGTCGCCGACGTCATCGGTGTGGCCAGCGACTGCGATGGCGTACTGGACGCAGCGGCGCGCGACGGTGGCGAGGTTGTCGAGCAGGATCTGGCTTGACGGCGAGATGGCCGCGGAGCCGGTGTCGAACTCGATCACGTTGCTGCGCATCAGCTGGCTGAATGCGCGCTGGCACGTTTCGGCGCTGGCTTCCGACAGGTTGAGGCCCTCGATCTCGGCGATACCGAGGCTCTGGCCCTCGACGGTGAGGTCGGCGGCGGCGAGCGTAAACGGCGCGGCGAGCGGCTTTTCGTAGTGCGCGCGCACTTCGGCGATGGCGGCCTGATCGCCCTCGCCGATGATGGTGAGGCGATCATCCACAAGCCGCGCCTTGCCGCGCTTCATCTTCGACAACTGGGTGAGCGCATCGGCGGCCATCGTCGGCCAGTCACCGGTGGGCGCGCCGAATGCGAGCGTCATGCGGTCGGTCACGGTGACGCCGGGAAACCGGTGGCGCGTGACGTCCATAAGCCGCACTCGCGCGGCCTCGCTCGGCACGTGGCCGGAAAGCGAGAGGGCATCGCCGTTCCGCTCGGCGTTCCAGCCGTAGGGCGAGACGCGGGCGCCGACGACGGTCTGGTCGTTCACCTTGGTGACGCCACCGAGGTAAGGGCCGCCCGGGCCCACAGCGCCCAGCGCGGCGGCCTGCGCGGTCGCTTTCAGATCCGGGGACGACGCAGCGCCCGTGAGAATTGCGGTCTGGCCATCCATCTTCACCGCGATGTCGCGAAACCCCTTGGCGGCGAGCGCCTGTTCGACGCGGGTCTGCAGCTTGTCCTGAACGGCGGCCATGGAAACGACGTGCGGGCCGAACATGGCGACGACCATGGTGAACGCGGCAATGCCGGCGCCCATCCAGAAACCCGTCCAACCTGCGGCCTTGCCGAACATCATCCGCCCCCGTCAGCCCGACAGCTCGGATCGCGACCGCGCCTGACGGACGGCGAGGCCAAGGCGTTCGATGTCCTGCTCCACATCCCGGCGCGGCTCGCGCGAGGTCACCGCGCGCAACAGCCAGCCGCCGGCGAACCCGATGAGGGCTGCGACGACAAAGAGCGCAATGTAGGAGAGAAGGAGGTTCGTCATCGGTGCGACTTCAGCTTTCTTTCCTTCGGAAGTCCCTGGAAACGTGTGTCAGAACACATGCTTGGGAGACGACTGGCTTTCTTACAGTTGATCATTGCTATGGAAAACAGGAAAACCCTAAAACGAGCGTTCACAAGACATTGGCGCATGATTAACGCTGATCTTGCGAATTGTGTCGTTCGGCGAGCGATTGCTGTCGCGTTTCAGGTTAATTTGGATTGATGACCACGCCTGTCCGGATCACCAGCGCCGCCAACCCTATGGTTAAGGCGCTGAAGGCGCTGCACGCCAAGAAAGGCCGCGCCGAGAGCGGGCTGTTCCTGGCCGAAGGCGCGCGGCTCGCATCCGAAGCAGCGGCGCTTGGCGTGTGGCCGGAGGTGATGGCGCTCAGCACCGCCGCGCTTGATCGGCCGCAGGTGCGCAAGCTCGCCGAGGGCGCGGCGAAGGCCGGGACGCGGGTGATCGAGACCAGCGAAAACGTGCTCGCCGGGATTTCAAAACGCGACAATCCGCAGACCGTGATCGGCGCGTATCGCCAACGTCTGGCGGCGCTTGAATCGTTAACGACGCGGCCGGATGCGCTCGTCGTGGCGCTCGAAGGCGTGCGCGATCCGGGCAATCTGGGCACGATCCTGCGGACTGCAGATTCCGTCGGCGCCGACGCGGTCGTGCTGGTCGGCACCTCGTGCGATCCGTTTTCAGTGGAGGCGGTGCGCGCGACGATGGGAAGTATATTTTCGCTGCCGCTGGCGCGCGCCGGGTTTGGGGCGTTCGACGCGTGGCGGCGCGCGCGCGATCTCTTGCTCGTCGGCGCTTCCCTAAAGGGCGTTAACCCGCACGACGCCTTCCCCGCCGAGCGCGGCGTCGTCGTGTTCATGGGCAACGAGCAGTCGGGCCTGCCGGCGGAGATGGAGCAGGCCTGCGATGCGCTGGTGAAGATTCCCATGCGCGGCCGGGCGGATTCGCTGAACCTCGCGATTGCCACCGGCGTGATGGTGTACGACGTGTGGCGGCGGAGAAATTATGCCGGCGCCCGTGACTGATCCCGCGAAGCCCCCGAAGCAGCCAACGATTCTCGTCGCCGAGGGCTGGGACGATTACGCGCTGCTCGAGAGCGGCCATGGCTGGAAG
>JANNVF010000102.1:0-4179 GCA_031414315.1 Hyphomonadaceae bacterium
AGGTCGGCCAGCATGCGCAGCGTCCCCACGCCGGAATGCTCGCTCTCGGTGTAGAGCTTGAAGTTCTCGATGGCCGCCTCCACGTCGCCGCTCTCCAGCGTCAACACCGCGACGACGGCCTGCACGTGCTGGATCGGGATCGACACGGAGACCACGCGCTCGCCCTGATCGCCCTTGCGCTGGCCGCTGAGGCGTTCGCCCTTGGCGGCGCGGCTCAGTTCTTCCTTGAGCGTGAAATCCGGCCGCCACGGCAGCACGGTGCTGGGTGTGAGCGAGCGGAAGATGCCGCTGAACCCGCCCCCGGCGCCCTTTAGCGGCCGCTTGTCCACGTCGCGCGTCAGCGGTGGCAGCGGCGCCTGGATCACCCGGTCCGACAGCAGATCGGTGTCCGCCACCACTTCGCCGGACGGCAGAAAAAGCCTGACGCGCGTGGCTTCCGGCACCATCAGCCGGCGCAGCACTTCGCGCGCGTTGCGATCCTGCAGCGAAGGTTCTGGCTCGCCCTTGGTGGCAGTGTCGGCGAGCGCACTGGCGATCAGCGCGCCTTGCGTCAGCAGGCTGTCGGCCTTCGCCTGGATCAGCTGCGCGCGCATCTCCGCCAGCAGCAACGCGCCGCCCGCGAGAATGGCGAGACCGACAAAATTCCAGAAGAACAGAAGACGCGTGATCCGCGAGCTGAGCAGCCCGCGACGGGAGCCCTCACGCTTCGTTGTAGCGGTATCCGACGCCGTAAAGCGTCTCGATGGCGTCAAAGCTCTCATCGATTTCCCGGAACTTCTTCCTCAACCGCTTGATGTGACTGTCGATGGTGCGATCATCGACATAAACCTGATCGTCGTAGGCCGCGTCCATCAGCTGATCGCGGCTCTTGACGTACCCGGGCCGAGTGGCGAGCGCCGCAAGGATCAGGAACTCGGTCACCGTCAGGCGCACCGGATCGCCGTTCCAGGTGCAGGCGTGCCGGTTTGGGTCGAGCGTGAGATTGCCGCGCACCAGCGGCTTCTTGTCCCCGTCCTCGCTGCCAGGCGGCGCACCTTTCACCCGGCGCAGAAGCGCCTTGACCCGCTCGTTGAGCAGACGTTGGGAAAATGGCTTCTTGATGTAGTCATCGGCACCGACGTTGAAGCCGACCACCTCGTCCATCTCGTCATCCTTGGAGGTGAGGAAGATGACCGGCAGGTTCGACGTCTGGCGCAGGCGCTTGAGCACCTCGATGCCGTCCATGCGGGGCATCTTGATGTCGAGGATCGCGATGTCGGGTGGGGTCTCGGCCAGCGCGGCCAGGGCGGTCGCCCCGTCGTGATAGGCGCGCACGGTGTGTCCCTCCGCCTCGAAGAAGATCTTCAGGGAGGCCAGAATGTTCTCGTCGTCGTCGACCAGGGCGATGATGGGCATGATGGTTCGCGGGTCCAGAATCCAGTTTCGAAGCGACCTATAGAGGGTCGGGGCGAAATGGGAAACGGCGTAACCGGCCCTTAGGGTCCATGCGGTAAGCGGGGGCATGTCCTCGCCTGCGGAAACCGCCCCGTTCGTCCGCCTGCGTCACTTCCTGACCCGCGACGCCTTGGGCGACAGCCAGCGCAGCGCAGCCCAACAGACCATGTCCCCCGAATTCGAGCGGGTGGCGCTCTCTCCGGGTTGGCGGGCGCAGGTCCGGCTGGGGGCCATCGCCGAGATGTCGGTGCTTACCCTGTCGAGCTCGCTGCCGCTCCGCGAGCGCGATATCGTCATCGCCGAACTGAGCCGCCTCGCGTTGCGCATCCTGTGGTGGGAGGGACTGCTCGGCCCCGGCCTCTCGCCGGAACCCGCCGCCGACGTCGTCGCCGCGATCCTGATCGAGATCAGCGCCGCCGGGCTTTTGCCGGAGGGCCCCGCCGGCTGGATGGTGCTTGAGCGCGCCAAGGCCCTGCTTCAGCGCCCCGATGTGGTGCAGGCCCTGCGCGGCGACGCACCCCGCCGCGACCGGCTGCTATTGCAACTGGTCGCCGCCGAGGCCCGCCTAGTACCGCTGATTGTCTGACAACCTCAATCGCGGCAGAAGCCACGGCCCGTCTCGATCCAAAGACAGTTGGTTTTGCCGGCGAGATACTTGAGCCCGGTTTCGTCGCCCGTACCGGGGCGAATGGTCCTCGTCTGCATGTCTTTGTCCTGGAACACGATCGTCGCGCCCATGCCCCGGCCATTGTAGGCGAGCGGTCCGTCGAGCGTGCGTTCGGAAATCTTGTACTCGCCGGGCGCTGCGCTGGCGGCGATCTTGAGCGAGTTGCCTTCCACGCCGATCCAGTCGCCGATCCACGCGTCGGTCTCCAGCGCAGCCGGCTGTGTGACCGGCGCCGGCGCTTCAGCCGGTGGCGCTTCCGCCCCGGGACCACATGCTGCGAGGCTCGCAGTCGACGCCATAACGGCGCACAAAAGTGTCAGTCGTGTCATCGGTTTCTCCATCTCTGAGATCAGCGTATCGGGTTGACGATGTTCTACAAGGGCGCGCGCAGCCGCGCGGGAACCCCTGCCGCCATCGGACGTTGAAGCCCCACACACACTTGCGCAACACGCGGAGCATGGAATGAGAACCACGATTTCAATACTGGCGCTCTGCGCACTCGCTGCAGCGTGCGGCTCCACACCCGGCGGACGCGCGGTTTCCGGCGCTGTTCTTGGCGGCGTGGCTGGCGCGGCCATTGGCAACAACGTCGGTGATGGCGATGCCGGGCGCGGCGCGGCCATCGGCGCGGTCGGCGGGGCGATCGTCGGCGCGGCGACCACGCCGTCGCAATCGACACAGGCGCCGGGCTTCAACCGACGCGAACGTTTCGACCAACGCAGTGGCCGCTACTACTACTACGATCCAGGCACGCAGCGCTATTACTACGAGAATGGGCAACCGTACCCGTAGGCTCCAAGGCGTAGCGGGCCTGATGGCAGCGCCGTCACCGCAAGGTGGCGGTGCTCGCTATCGTGCGAGGACCGCGTCGATGACGCGCGTTACGCGATGGACCTTGATGGCCTGATCTTGCAGACCGGCGCCGCGCTGATAGGCGGACAGGTCGTCCTCATTTTCAAACACGACCACGCCGAAGAGCTTGTCATCCGTGACATAGGAACAAATCCAGTGCATCCGCCCGCCCAGCGCCTTCATAGCGTCCACGGCTATGCGGCAATGCGTGGCGACCTGTGCATCATCGCTCGTATCGAACCCCGGAGGTATCGCGCGTTCGGTGATGACCTTGATCATGAACGTGCTCCTTGACTTAGTGCGCCGCCGCCCACGTCGCGGCGGACTTGGCTTCCACTGTCAGCGGCACGGAAATCTGCACCGCTGGCTCATGGGCATTCTCCATCACGGTCCTGATGAGCGCGCACGCCTTGTCCGCCTCGCCTTTCGGCGCCTCGAACACCAGTTCGTCGTGCACCTGCAGCAGCATGCGCGTCTTCAGGTCTTGTGCGTCGAGCGCATCCGGCAGGCGCACCATGGCGCGGCGGATGATGTCAGCGGCCGCGCCCTGCAGCGGCGCGTTGATCGACTGCCGTTCGGCGAACGAACGTTCCGACGGATTTTTCGACTTGATCCCAGGCACGTGCGCGCGGCGGCCGAAGATCGTCTGCACGTAGCCGTTGGCGCGGGCGTAGGCCTTGGTGGTTTCCATATAGTCGCGGATGCCGGGGAAACGTTCAAAGTAGCGCTTGATGTAGGCGTCGGCCTCGCCGCGCTCGATGCCGAGGTTGCGCGCCAGTCCGAAGGCGGAAATGCCATAGATGATACCGAAATTGATCGCCTTGGCCTGGCGGCGCACGCTCGGATCCATGCCCTCCACTGGCACGCCGAACATCTCCGACGCGGTCAGCGTGTGGATGTCGATGCCGTCGGCGAACGCCTGCTTGAGCTGCGGGATGTCGGCGACGTGCGCGAGCAGGCGCAGCTCGATCTGCGAGTAGTCGGCCGAGATCAGCACATGGCCGTCCTCGGCGATGAACGCCTCGCGAATGCGCCGGCCCTCGTCGGTGCGGATCGGGATGTTCTGCAGGTTCGGATCGTTGGACGAGAGCCGCCCGGTGGTGGTGACGCCCAGCGCGTAGCTGGTGTGCACACGCTTCGTGACCGGATCGATCGAAAGCGGCAGCGCCTCGGTGTAGGTCGAGCGCAGCTTCTGCAGCTGCCGCCAGTCCAGCAGCACGCGCGGC
>JANNVF010000103.1:0-4637 GCA_031414315.1 Hyphomonadaceae bacterium
CGTGCTGTGGGACGACGCCGATGCGCATCTGAACAACGGCCTGACCACGATCAAGCTGCAGCCCGACGACAAGGTGCGCCGCGTGGTGCTGTGCTCCGGCAAGGTCTACTTCGACCTGCTGGAAGAGCGCGAGAAGCGCGGCGTCGACGACGTCTATCTGATGCGGTTGGAGCAACTCTATCCGTGGCCGTTCAAGTCGCTGTCGACGGAGCTGTCGCGCTTCCCCGGCGCTGAACTGGTGTGGTGTCAGGAAGAGCCGAAGAACATGGGCGGCTGGGCGCACGTCGATCCATGGATCGAACTGACGCTGGAGCGCATCAGCGTGAAGGCCAAGCGCGCGCGCTATGCGGGGCGCCCCGCAACGGCCTCGACCGCGACGGGCCTGATGTCGAAGCACGCCAAGGAGCTCGAGACGTTTCTTGAGGAGGCGCTCGGATGATCGAGGGCTCCTGCCATTGCGGTGCGGTGCGCTACACGGTGGAGACCACGCCGACCTGGGCGATGGACTGCAACTGTTCGCACTGCCGACTCTACGGCTCCCTCTGGGCCTACTATCCGCAGCGCGATGTGAAGTTCGCGGCGGCGCCGGACACCTTCGTCTACCAGTGGGGCGACCGGATGCTGGACATGCACCATTGCCGGACGTGCGGCTGTTTCTCGCACTTCACGCACACTGGCGTCGACGACGCCGAAAAGATCGGTGTCAACATCCGGCTGATGCGCGGCCTGACGCCGGACATCGTCCCCATCGTGCAGAAGAACAACGGCAACGATCATGTCTTCTGGACAAAATCGGATCGCCCCGTACTCCCCAGCCATGACGCGCCGGCGCAACCGTGATACGCGCCGACAGAGGATTGCAAGATGACTGACATCGTCGTGCCCACACTGGGCGAAAGCGTCACCGAAGCCACCGTCGCCAAATGGCTGAAGCAGCCGGGCGAAGCCGTCGCCAAGGACGAGACGCTGGTTGAGTTGGAAACCGACAAGGTCTCCGTCGAAGTCTCCGCGCCGGAAGCGGGCACGCTGGGCGAGATCGTCGCCGGGGAAGGCATGACCGTGGAGATCGGCGCACTGCTGGGCCGCCTCGGCGCCGCGAGCGCGGTGAAAGCCGTGCCGCCGGCGACCGCCGCCAAACCGCAGCCGGCTGAAGCTGGCGGTACGAAAGCCGCGCCACAACAGCCGAAGGCGGTGCAACAACCATCCGCGCAGGTCGCGCCGCCCAGCGTACAGCGCATCGCGGCGGAGAACGGCATCTCGCTCGACGGGTTGCGCGGCTCCGGCAAGGACGGCCGTGTCACGAAGCTCGATGCGCTGGCTGCGCTGAACGCGCCGCGCGCACCTGCGCCTGCCTCGACGCCGGCCCCCGTCGCGCCGCCCGCAGCGCGACGCACCGATGCCCGCGAGGAGCGCGTGAAGATGACGCGCCTGCGCGCCACCATCGCGCGCCGGCTCAAGGAAGCGCAGAACACTGCCGCCATGCTCACCACCTTCAACGAGGCCGACATGAGCCCGGTGATGGCGGTGCGCGCGCGCTACAAGGACAAGTTCGAGGAAAAGCACGGCGTGAAGCTGGGCTTCATGAGCTTTTTCGTGAAGGCGTGCGTGACCGCGCTGCACGAGGTGCCGACGGTCAACGGCGAACTCGATGGCGACGAGATCATCTACAAGAACTACTACGACATCGGCATCGCAGTGGGCACGGAGAAAGGTCTTGTGGTGCCGGTGCTGCGCGACGGCGACAAGAAGTCGATGGCGCAGATCGAACAGGACATCGCGGGCCTCGGCAAGAAGGCGCGCGACGGCGGGCTGAAACTGGAAGACCTGCAGGGCGCGACGTTCACGATCTCCAACGGCGGCGTCTATGGCTCGCTGATGTCGACGCCGATCCTGAACGCGCCGCAGTCGGGCATCCTCGGCATGCACAAGATTCAGGATCGCCCGGTGGTGGTGAACGGGCAGATCGTCATCCGCCCGATGATGTATCTGGCGCTCAGCTACGATCACCGCCTCGTCGACGGCAAGGAAGCGGTGACGTTCCTCGTGCGGGTGAAGGAGAACCTGGAAGATCCCGAACGGATGCTGCTTGATCTGTGATGCTGATCCTCGGCCTCCCGCTTGAACTCGCGGCGCTCGTCGCTGCGTGCCTGATCGGGCTGGTCCACATTGGCGCGCAGAGTTTTTCGTATAAGGGACAGGTCGGCGACGCCTATTCTGTGGGACCACGCGACAACGAAACACCTCCGGCCGGCCTCGCCGGTCGCCTGCAGCGGGCGCAGCGCAATTTCGGTGAGTCGTTTCCGCTGTTCGCCGCCGCGGCGCTGGCCGTCATCGTCGCCGGAAAAACCGGCGCGATCTCCGCGACAGGCTGCGGCCTCTATCTGTTTGGACGCGCGCTCTACATGCCCGCCTACGCCAGCGGCTTGCCTTGGGTGCGCACGGTGTTCTGGCAGATCGCCACGATCGGGATCGTCGTCGTGCTGGCGGCGCTGTTCGTCAACTGATCAGTGCACTTTCTCCGGCTCCGCCGCCTCGATGCCGCTGCGCGATAGCTGATCCGCATACGCGTGGTTCACATCACGGTGCCCCGCCTCATCCGCACGCACCACGATCACCACGTCGCGCAGACGCGCATCGGCGGGCAGTTTCCAGTAGTCGATCGCCACCTGTGGCGCGGCCACGTTCTCCATGCGCCCGGAATCGATCTCGGCCAGAAACTCCGTGTAGCTGATCACCGCCTCCTCCTCGAAGAAGCCGACGAGCCGGTGCGCGGTGCGTTGCGATACGAGGTAGAGCACGAAGTAGGCGTTCCAGAACACGCCCTGCACGAAGATCACCAGCGCGCGTTCGAACCAGTTCGGCTGCGCCAGCGCCACGAACGTCATCAGGTGCATGCGCTCGTTTTCGGCTTCTTCCAGCAGCGTGTGGATCCAGCCGTCGTCGTCGCGCATGCGGCGCAGGCTTTTCAGGTGGTTCATCATGCCGCCGACCATGCCGGGCACGGCGGCGACCGTTTCCAGCACCACCGCGCGGTGGCCGTAACGCTTGGCGAAGAACACGTCGGCGAAGAAGCGCAGCAGCTTGGTGAGCGCAAACGCGATGTGGTCGGATGCGCCGGATGGCGGGCGCCGGGTCGAAAGTTCGAGAGGCATGACGCGCTCCTTGACCTTGCAGGTCTCTCATATCAGGAGGGGAACGTTTGCAAGAGGCGTCAGGTTGCCACGCCGCCGCCGTACGGGATCAGAATGACGATGCTCGATCTCGCCGAAGGCGTGCTGCGCGTGTTCGGCGTGCTCTACGTCGGCGGCGCGCTGTTCATGCTCAACAGCCAGCGGACGGACCTCTTCCTCGATAAAGCGCTGACCCAGCTCGAGAAAATGACAGCCGAGCTGGAAGGCAAGCCGCCGCGCGCGCCGGAGGATACGGGCCGCACCTGGTGGCTGATCGCGGGCGCGGTGCTGACGCTGGCGGCGGGGATCGCCATGGCGCTGGGGCTTCGGCTTGCGGTGGCGATGCTCGCGCTGCTGCTGATCCAGCAGATCGCGTACTTCGCCCGCCAGCGCGCCCGCGAGATGGCGGCGGCGACCGAAGAGGACGCACTGGACGCGCGCCCGAACCAGGCGACGCGCAATGGCTTCTACTCGTGCTGTGCGCACACCATATTGGCAGGGTGGCTCGACTGGCGCGGCGCGCTGGAGTGACGCGCTACGCCCGCTGCGTTATGTTCCGCGAAATTTTCTGGAAACTCTCCCATGTCCGAACAGTTTGACGTCGTCATCATCGGCGGCGGCCCCGGCGGCTACAACTGCGCGATCCGCGCCGGCCAGCTCGGCCTGAAGACCGCGATCGTGGAGATGCGTGGCACGCTGGGCGGCACATGCCTCAACGTCGGCTGCATTCCGTCGAAGGCGCTGCTGCACGCGTCGGAGATGTACGAGGCGGTGACGACGACGTTCCCCAGCATGGGCATCGTGGTGGGCGCGCCGAAACTCGATCTCGCAGCGATGATGAAACAGAAGACGGCGGCGGTGGACGGTCTCACCAAGGGCGTCGAGTTCCTCATGAAAAAGAACAAGGTGACTTACGTGAAGGGCGCCGGACGCATTGCCGGGCCCGGCCGGGTGGAGGTCACGGGTGAGGGCGGCGTGCAGACGCTGGAGACCAAGAACATCGTCATCGCCACGGGCTCGGAGCCCATGCCGCTGCCGGGCGTGACCATCGACGAGAAGCGCATCGTGTCGTCCACCGGCGCGCTGGCGCTGGAAAAGGTGCCGGGGCGGCTGCTGATCATCGGCGCCGGCGTCATCGGGCTGGAGCTGGGCAGCGTCTGGCGGCGGCTCGGCGCCGAGGTGACGGTGGTGGAGTACCTCGACCGCGTCACGCCGACGATGGACGGCGAGATCAGCGCGCAGTTCCTCAAGATCCTGAAGAAGCAGGGATTCAAGTTCGAGCTGTCGACCAAGGTGGTGGGCGTGGAGGCCGGCAAGTCGTCGCTCAGCGTCGCCATCGAGCCGGCGGCCGGCGGCGAGCGGCGCACGATCGACGCCGACATCGTGCTCGTAGACATCGGCCGGCGACCGGTCACGCAGGGCCTTGGGCTGGAGACCGTTGGCATCGTCCCCGACAAGCGCGGCTTC
>JANNVF010000104.1:0-1591 GCA_031414315.1 Hyphomonadaceae bacterium
GCCGGCTTGTCGCCAAACGGCTCTGCGGCGGCGAACTGCGCGGCGCCGGCGACCAGCGCATCGGCCTCCGCGTCGCGCGCGGCCATCGCGGCGTCCGCCGCCTGAAGCACGCCGGCCGGCGCGGCGATTGCCGCCACCACCGCCGCGAACGCAACTCCCGCTGGCTTGAACCCGTCCGTCATGACCGTTCTCCTGCGCGCCCTCTTAACCCTAACAAGGGGTAAACGCGAGTTCGTAATTCGTTCTGATTCGGCGCCCGAAAAAGGGCATTGTGGATAAATATGCGCCGCATTCCCGCCCTACTTGCGGCCAAGTGGCCCAACGCGTTAACAAGCGCCATGCCGCACGCCGAGCGAACCACGCGCGACGAGGGCGGGCCACCGCCCGCTCGCCTGCGCAATCGGCACCTTCTGGCCATCGACGATCTGGACCGGTTTGAAGCCGAGGCGCTGATCGCGCGCGCGCGCTTCTTCTTCCCGTACGTGGAAGGCCGGGTGAAGAAGGGTGACATGCTGCGCGGGCGCACGCTGATCAATCTCTTCTTCGAGAACTCCACCCGCACGCAGAGCTCGTTCGAACTGGCTGGCAAGCGGATGGGCGCCGATGTCGTAAACATGAGCGTGAAGTCATCGTCGGTCGCGAAGGGCGAAACCCTGATCGACACCGCCGCCACCCTCAACGCCATGGCGCCGGACCTTCTCGTCATCCGCCACGCCTCCTCCGGCTCGGCGCATCTTCTGGCGCGCAAGGTCGATTGTTCGGTGATCAACGCCGGCGACGGCACGCACGAACACCCGACTCAGGCGCTGCTCGACGCACTGACGATCCACGAGACACTGGGCGCGCTCGATGGCCTCACCATCGCAATCTGCGGCGACGTGCTGCATTCGCGCGTCGCGCGCTCCAACGTGGCGCTGCTGACGATGCTCGGCGCGCGCGTGCGCCTGATCGCGCCACCGACGCTGCTGCCGGCCGGCGTGCGCAACTGGGGCGCGGAGGTCTTCACGGAAATGAAGGCCGGCCTCAAGGGCGCCGACGTGGTGATGATGCTGCGCATCCAGCTTGAGCGCATGCAGGGCGGCTTCCTGCCGTCGCAGCGCGAGTTCTTCTGGTTCTACGGCCTCGACGCCGAGAAGCTCGCGCTCACCGGCAAGAAAACCTACGTGATGCATCCGGGGCCGATGAACCGCGGCGTGGAGATTGATAGCGCCGTCGCCGACGATCGCGACATCAGCCTGATTGCGCGGCAGGTGCGCATGGGCGTGGCGTTGCGCATGGCCGTTCTGGAAGCGCTCGCCGCGCACGGCTCCAACGGGGAGCCCGCGCCATGACACGCACGTTCATCGCCAACGCGCGAATCATCGATCCCGCCACGCGCGCCGATCATGTCGGCGGCCTTGCGTTCGAGAACGGCGCGATCGTCGATCTCGGCCCCAAACTCAAACCGGGCGCCGGCGACACGATCATCAACGCCGAAGGCCTCACGCTCATTCCCGGCCTCGTCGACATGCGCGTTGTCGTCGGCGAGCCAGGCGCCGAGCACAAGGAGACGCTGAAGAGCGCCGGTCGCGCTGCGGCGGCGGGCGGCATC
>JANNVF010000105.1:0-16657 GCA_031414315.1 Hyphomonadaceae bacterium
TGCCGCGCCGCCACGACGCCGCGCAGGTCCGGCCCGAGCCGGTCTCCGCCGCCCAGCGTGTGACAGGATGCGCAACGCGTCCGAAATAGGTAAGCGCCCCGCGAAGTGTCAGTCACATGCCCTGCCACTGCATAACTTTGCCGCGGACGGCCGTTCACGTTGCGTGTGGCGTAGTTGTGCAGTGTTTCGCCGAGGAGGTCGGCCAGCAGTTGCGGGTTTTCAAAGGAGGATCGTTTGATCCACTGGCCGGTGGTTTCGTTGCCGACGAGAATGCTGGTGTCGTGCTGGTCGAGGCTCCTGGGGTCCACCGGCCGGATGCCGAGGCGCCTCTGCAGTAGGTCCACGTCCGCGCGTGAGGCCGTCATGAACGTCCACCCTGGACCCACGTCATACGTGTGCATGAAGCGGCGCAGCTGCGCGGGCGTATCCCGCTCCGGGTTGATCGAGATCGAGTAGAGGAACACGTCGCGGCCAACGCGCTCGCCGAGCAGGTCGTACACCTGACGCATCTTCGCGGTGTCGAGCGGGCAGATGTCTGTGCAATTGGTGTAGATGAAGTTGATCGCCACGACCTTGCCGCGGATCACATCATCATAGAAGCGGAGCGACCGACCGTTCTGATCCTGCATGATGGCGTTGGGGAAATAGTCTCCGCGCCAGCGGGTCTGCTGCGCGGACGCCAGCGGGGCACAGAAGGCCAGTATGGCCAACCCCGCCAGTAGCGCGCGCGGCATCGAGCGCACCCTTCCCAACCACGTCGTCATCGAGAATCTCTTCCGCGCTGGATGCGTCTTTGCACATCATGCAGTTTCCGCGCAAAGGCGCCCCGCGTTTCCCGCGCGCGGCGTCTTCTGGTGTCTATCTTCCCCCGCCGCCCGGGCCGCTGGTCGGTAGATCGACGGTGGGCTCGTAGTAGACGCCCTCCCAGTCTCCGATCGGCGTCGGAATGGCGACCGTCTGTCCCGGATTCCGGACATCCCAGCGCAGCAGCATCGAGTGATCTTCGTGCTGGGTGTTGTGGCAGTGCTCCATGTAGGTCCCGAGGAACTCGCGGAAGCGGATCAGGACTTCCATGTCTTGCACGGAACCGGGGCCGTCGCCGATCCTGTAGACATCCTTGCGCGCGCCGGCCTCCCAGCTGGGCGGCGGCGCGCCGTTGGCGCTGAGGATGCGACCTTACTCGAAGTGGTTGTGCACCGGGTGCGCCCCGCCGCCACCCCAAGACAGATGCCAGATTTACCATTTGCTTTGTGTCACAGTCGCATCGACGCGATGCAGGTCCGCGTTGAGGCCCTGACCACCGTCCGTCTTGATCGTCCACGGTGCATCGTCGGTGCCGTTGCTGCGACCGAACTCGAATGTGCGGCGACGGGCGCCGGCGATTTCAGCCGCAGTGACGACCGGGCGCGGGATCATGACTTTCTTGCCGAGCACGTAGTCGGCCGGATCCATGCTGCGATCAACGCCGGTGTAGCTGACGACCCGGAACTCCATGAATTTTCCAACGGCGGGGTCACCCCGATAGGTGCCGTTGAATGCCTGGGTCAGCCCCACCTCACCTTTCGGACCCCTTCCGTCGTCGTGTTCAATCAGATTCACGAAGTAGACCTTGGTGCCCACCGGCACCTGCTTGAAGTCGACGACGATGTCGTAGCGTTCGGCGATGCCCTGCACCGGCAGATCCTGCGACTCCGAGTTCGGGAAGCGAACGGCGTGCTCCATGATGTTGCCGTCGTTACCGATCATGTAGAACGGCAGGCGCTGGCCGGTCTGGGTGACCACCGCGATCTTGTAGTAGCGCGACACGCTCGCGTTCAGGAGGCGGAAACGATAGCGCCGCGCCCGCACTTCCATGTACGGTGCCCAGCCCCAGTTCACTGTCACTCGGTCACCGAGGAAGCCATCGAGATTGAAGATGTTGAAGAACAACTGACCGACGTTGTCCCAAGCCTTGTCGGCGATCTCCAGATTCACGTCGTAGTCGCGGTTGCCCCAGTCGAGCGAGGTGCCGCTCGGCAGGCAGAGGTTTGCGTTGTTGGGGTTCGAGTAATTGCACTGGAAGCCTTCGCGGCCCCGATCCACTGCGCTGTAATAGTTCATCATCGCAGCGTTGCCCTTGTACACGTTCTGCGCCGTGTAATCGAGCATGTGATCGTGGAACCAGTGCGTGCTCATCGTCTCACGCCAGTCGCCGCGGATGCGTGTGACGCCGCCGCTGCCGTTCGGCGTCGCCGCGCGCGGATCGGATGCATTGGTATTGATGCTGTCATGACCCGCCAGCACCATCGGCCAGCGATAATCGTAGTATTGGCCGGGGAAGAAGAACGAGCCGCCGAATCCATCGCTTTCCGCCGGGTTGTGGCCATTGTGTTCGTGGGTGGTGAGCGTGTGCGCGCCGAACCCGTTGTTGGCGGCAGGATCGACCGGTAGCGAGTTGAAATGGCGGAACAGGATGGGTTTGCCGTAGCGCGCCATCAGCAACTTGGGCGGCAGCGTGCCGTCGAACGTCCACACCGAGTTCGCATGTTGAATCGGCATCTTCGGGTGGATGCGGACTTCGGTGCCGCGTGTCGTGCCGTTGTTGTGGTAGAGTCCGCCACGCCGGAACTCGCCGTTCGCATAGCGGTGCATCTGATATGAGTCGCGGAAACCGCTGTTGTAGCGCGCGCCGGCCTGGGCGGTCTGAAAGTAGACCTCCGGTTTGAATTCGGACCAGCGCTGGTGCGCAAACCATTCACCCGGCGGGCGACCCTCCACGGCGCTGGTGGCCAGCGGACGCACGCAGTTTCCGACCGATACCGCCCAGTAACTCGGCAGCGTGGTGTTCGCCTCGCGGGTGGGCAGCGGCGACAGCGGTTGGCGGAGGAATGCGTCCAGCGCGGCGCCGTTGGGCGACTGCGTGCAGCTCTGCGGCGGCGGCAGCGGCGCGCAGTTGGCGCAGGCCGTCGTTGGCACCGGTTGCGTGCCGAATTCCTCGGCCAGCAAGAGCGGCTGGGTAAAAGGCTGGGCCCCGAACAGCGGACTTGGGGCCGCCCCTGTCGGGATGTCAAAATCGGCATGGGCCGACGTCACCGAAAGCGCTGCGGCCAGAGAGACCGTGCCAACCACCAAAACCCCGCCAAGGGCTGAACGCATTGAAACGAAAAGCTTTCCGTGCCGAAGTGCGGTCATCGTCGCCGTCCCCATGTAGAAGTCATGTGGTCAGGCGCTGCCGTCCAAGCCGCCGGACCATAGTTAACAAGTTGAAATCCTTTCACGCTTTTTTGAAAAGGATTCTCCTTATTGGGGAACAAATATTAGAGACTCGCCCGCGTCATTCGGCCGCAGACTCACAATCTCCGATGAAATCGGCGCCTGCGAGCGTGCAGTGGCCCAGGAGTGCGATCTGGAAGTCGATCATGGCCTCGGTCGCGGACGTCGCATTCCTCTACCGTGCGACCACAGACTTGCCTTGGAGTTAGCACGAGCGCGCGATCCGGTGGCGGCTAGCCGTCTTTCCGCGCGGTCTCGAACATCGCCTCCACCCGCACCCGTGCCACGAGGCTGGCGCGCGCACGCGCCAGCCGACTCATCACGGTGCCGATCGGCACCTGAAGCGCATCCGCCGCATCGGCGTACGAAAGTCCATCAAACACCACGAGCGCCATTACCGCGCGTTGCTCTTCCGGAAGGGCCGCGAATGCCTCTCTGGCGCGCGCCAGCTCCTCGCGATGTTCAATGATGGTGCGCCCGTCCTCACCGACGACATCGACCTCCTCGTCGCTGAACTTCATCCCTGCGGCGGCGGAACGGCGCGTATCGAACCAGAGATTCTGCATGATCTTGAAGGTCCAGGAGTCCATCCGCCGGCCCGATTCAAACGAGTCCCATTTGCGGAGCGCGCGCTCCACCGTGGACTGGAGGAGATCTTCGGCCGCGTCGCGGTTCTGCGTGAGCGCGAGGGCAAAGCGGCGCAGGCGCGGCAACAGCCGTACCAACTCTCTTTGAAACGCCGCGATGTCGTTCAGCATGCCTCAAGCCCGCACTTCGGCGTGGGCACCTCTATTCGTCATATCCGGGCGACAGGCTACGGCTAACTAAGCACAGGCCGCTCCCGCGTCGGAATTCCCGCCTGAGGCGCGTCGAGGAACCCAATGAGCGCTCCAGTGGAGCCATTTGCAAACTTCAGCGCTGGAAGCGCCTATCGCGGCGGGTCCTGCACCGGCCGCGATGGGTCTGCCGGCTCCTCCGCCGCCGGCGCAGGAAGCGCCAGCGTTTCCGGAGGGGCTTCGACGGGCGGCGGCGCCACAGCGGGTTGCGCGCTGCGTCTCCGAGCGCCTTTCGCGCGCGCGCCACCGGGCGAGACCACCGTGGCCGACGGCGCCGGATCTGTCAGGATCGAAGACGGACGCACTTCGAGAACGCCGTGGTTCTGCCCGGGCAAGAACGGCACCCGCCACGGGTAGAGGGTATACACCTGCGCGCCGCGCCGGCTCATCGTGCGGTTCACCGAGCGCGACATCCGATCCGCGATGCCGCTCATCTCGTCGGCATCGTGAATGATGTAAGGCGTGACGAGGATGAGCAACTCCACCTTGTCACCACTGACCTGGTCACTTCGAAATGCTGCGCCCAGAACCGGTACGTCCTTCAGCCCCGGAACGCCGCGCTGATCACGCGTGTAGTTGTCCTGGATCAACCCGCCGATCACCGCCGTCATGCCCTCCTGGAGAGAGAGCTGCGTCGTCACGCTGCGATTGAGAATGAGCGGGCTAGAGATAGCGGCCGTTGTGTTCGGCTGCTGGCTCGACACTTCCTGATACAAGGCGATGTCGATCCGGTCGTCACCGTAGACGATCGGCCTGACATTCAGGATCACACCGGTTTGGCGATATTGCACCGTCTGCAGCACGTCGGAATCGCCGCTGGTTTGGCTGTCGGAGGCGCGTTGCGAGGTGATGATCGGTACGTCGGTACCGATCAGGATCTGCGCTTCGCTGCCCGATCGGGTGACGAGTCGCGGTGTCGACAGAATATTCAGGTTGCGGTTGGATGCGAACGCATTGAGCGCCGCCTGCACGGTTCCCCGCGAGAAGACGTGTGATGCCGTGACGCCGAGACCGCCCGCCTGGCGCACCGATCCGCCGCGCGTCGATGCCGACAGGGTGCCGTTGGTGATCGTCTGGTCCAGGAACCACTCCACGCCAAAGCGCGTGTCGTCGGTCAGCGTCACTTCCGCGATCGTCATCTCGACGAGCACCTGCTGCGGCGGCGTGTCGAGTTGCTCCAGCAGCCCGCGCACGCGCTCGTACTCGCTGGGCGATCCGCGAAAGATGATGCGATTGCCGGCCGGGTCGATGGTCAGCCCGCCGTACCGGGTGGGCGCCGGCGCCGCCGTGTTCGACGGCTGGGCGCCGACACGCAAGCCGTTCGAGCGGCGCACGGCGCGCTCCGGCGGCGTTACCTGTTCCGTTTCGCCTGCGCCACTGGGCGAGACCTTCGAAACCAGCGCGCCAAGTTCTTCAGCGCTGGTGTTCTGCGCGGTGTAAACAAACACGCCCTCACTGTCGCCCAGCGCCGACGCGCGATCGAGCTGTCCGATCCAGTAGACCGCGCGACTGAACGCGTTGGGGTCATTGGCGAAGATGAGCAACTGGTTGGCGTACTGGATGGGCAGCAGGGTGATCGCGCGGGCGCGCCCTTCGATCGGATTGCTGACCTGGTACCCTTCCGTCGTCAGCACCCGGGTCAATGACTCCGCGAGCTGCTCGGTCGACATGAAGATTGGTTCGATGCGGGCGATCTGACCGCCGGCAAACCGCGGACGATCCAGCTGGTCCACAACCGATGCGGCCGACGCGACGTCTCGTGCGCTGCCGCTGATCATGAGCGTGTTGGTTTCAGCCTGCACGGTGAAGCGCACGGACCCGCGATTGGGATAGACCTCGTTGAGCAGCGATAGCAGTGCCTGCGCATCCAGCGCCGAAACCGAGAAAAACTGCAGCACGGGCCGCGAAGATGACGGCGTCTCCGGCGTCGTGCGGGTCCGAATGAAAAGCGGAGACTGTCCGCTCAAGACTGCGTCCTGAATGATCCGTACGCCGCCGTTCTCGATGATGACTGCCAGCCCGTACTGTTGCAGGGCCATCTGCACCATGGCGAAGAACTGGCGGCTGGAGACGGTCGTCGGCCCGCGCAACGCGATCACGTCGCGACGCTGGGCCACACCCGGACCAGTCGAGTACGACACCTGCAGGATTTCGCCAAACACGGTATCAATGAACTGGGAGATCGGCTGCGGCGGCAGCGTGATTTCCACATCACGCAACGGCACAAGCGCGGCAATCTGCCCTGGTGTCGCTGCGGCCTGCAACGTGTTCGAGACGGGCGTCACATCGGCAGAGGGGCTGCTCAGGATTTCAACTGTAGGCGGCGCGCCGGAGCCGCGAGCGCCGGTGCGCGCATTGTCCCTTGCGTCCGCCGAAGCAGTCTGGCTCAAAATGGGATGCGCTTCCAGCTTGGGAAATGCGACGCACCCGGAAAGCGCGTTGATCGCGACGATACTCGCGACAAGCCACTTTCCTCGCCCAACGCGAGAACGGCCGTTTGACGAAGCGCGCATGTGGGGCACGTTCAACATATCTCCGCCGGGGCTCACGCACGTCCGAAAAGGATGCGGCGATCCAACCTTGCGCGTTGCAAGAATTGTGCTGGATGCACAGTCACTGCACTTCGTCCCGAGGCGCTTCGAACGTCGCGACGCGGCGCACTTCACGGCGCTTGCGAAGCTCGATGAACTGGGCGCTGATCGCCGACACACGCCAGCCGTCCTGATAGACACCGCCTGCGCGAATTCCGCGACGGCCACTAAACTGCGCGAGATCGACGATCCAGACTATCAGTCCTTGCGGTGTTTGCTCGATAGCGGTGAGATCGCGGCGAAACAGCACCGCGATGTCAGGCGGCGGCGGTGGTGGCGCAACGCTTTGTTGGTCCGTTGTCTCCGGCGTCGGCGCGCGTCCAAAGTCCAGCGACGCAAAGCGCTCACCGGCCTCTCCGGCAAATTCCCCGTCGTGGCGAACGCTTGGCAAAGCGACACCGTTTTCGTCGGGCGCGACGCTGGAGTCCGACTTGCCCGAAACCGCAAGCCAACCGACACAGAACGCGCCGATGAGAATTGCACCCACCGCGCCCAGCATTTGAGGGGTCAACTTCATGATTGCGGCGCCCGGCGCAGGAATGGCGCGCGCAAGGTCATGGTGAAGGTCTGCGCGCCGTCGTCGCTGGAGTTGACCTCAACCGCCTCGGCTTCGAAGACCAGCGTGGAACTCCTGATTTCCCTGAGCAACGCCATGAACCCGGGCCAGGTGAAGTCAGCGCTGAGTGTCATGGAAAGCGGAACAACTTCTCCGGTGATCTCCTCGGAGGACGCCGCTGTATTGGCCGTGATAACCACACTGGACAGGCCCGCATCGTTCGCCAGTATCCTCAGCGCACCGGCGGCGCGCGCCTGGGCAACGCCTTCTGACGCCTCGACGATGGACCAGTCCTCGACGGCTTTTGCCGCCAGGCGCACGCCCTCCTTGTATCCGCGATTGCCTTCGCGCGCGAAAGTCGCTTCAACGCCCGCGACACGCACGGCGCTGTCCAGCGCAGCGTCCTGCGCGTCCATCGCCCAGTCCACGGTCGCCGCCGCGGCGGCCAGACTCGCCAGAGCCGTCACCAGCATGACACCTGCCCGCTCGCGCGGCGACAACGCCGCCACGAACGCACGCAGCCTGGAAAGAAGATCGCTGAGCGTGTTCATGCCTATTGCGCCGCCTCGCCCTCTGGTCTTGAGGTGCCTGTGGTCCCGTGCGAAGCGACAACGTCTGCGGTCAATTCGATATTGCCGTCCTGCTGGGCAAGATCTCTTCCCGGGAACTGCGGAACGACATGGGCGAGCGATGTCGTCCCCTCAAGATCAGCGACAATTTCGCGAAGCGAGGTCTCGGGCGCGGCAGCGTTGAGTATCGCCCGAAAGTGCTTCTGGTCCACGCTCCAGTCCAGCGCCACGAGCCCGAAGCGATCGAACACCTCGAACGCGTCGGCGGCAGCGGCGAGCACATCAGCATCCTGCATCGCAGCCGAGTATCCACGGATGAGCGACAGCCTATCCCTTACGTCGCGCGTTGCGGGGTCACTTTCGGCAAGCGATTCGATTTCCGCTACGCGACTCAGGTTCGCGTGCGCGCGATTTTGGAATTGGGCGCCCTGCCCTCCGTAGAATGCCGCAACGCCGAGGCCGACCAGCGCGATGCCCAGCGCGACGATCTCGCTGTCGCGCCAGCTCAACGGCTCCCTGATCTGCTGGCGCCGCCACCGCGCCTCCGGCTGCAGCGGTGCGTAGACCGGCTCAGGCGGCGCATCCGGCGCGTCCATAGTCGCGTTCTCGACGCCGAGTACAAACGCCGCCCATTGCGCGTGCGTGAACGCCCCGCGCCGCCACGACGACGCGATGAGACCACCTTGCTCCCAGTATTGCGCCTCCAGGCCTTCCGCGCACACCAGAATGCGCCACCCTTCGCCCGCGTCGCGATAGAGCGTTTCCGGCGCGCACGATCCGATCGCCCTGCCGGCACGCGCGCTGGCGTCAGCGATGCGATCCTTGTCCCAATACCAGATAGCGACACCCTGCGGCGTGCGCAGCAGAAGCGTGCCGGATTGCGCGAAGGGTGCGTGTTCCTCGGCATGAAGCCGCGCCGCGCGCGCAACCTGGGATGTGGAAAGGCCGGCTGCGGCCCGGTACAACTTGAACCGGCACCACGCGCGGCTCAAGACAAGCGTCTGGCCCGGCGCAAGATGCGCCGCCGCGCCATCCATGTCTTCGACGGCACCGCTCTCAAGGAGCAAGCAGAGCCGCGCTGTCCGGTATGCGTTCGGGTCCATTTCCGCCGTCTCGACCTTCCCATGCGCCGTCTGGGGTTCGCGCGCGCCGCAGGTTTCTCCAATAGATCGGGCGATCTGCGCCCGCATCGGCAAATTTCAACTCGCCTTCAGTGCGATACCGCGTTGCGTCCAGCGATCGTCCGAACGCCACGGTGATGCGAAAAGCCTTTCCTGCCCTGGTAGCAAGAACTACGCCATCTGCACGCCTCTGCGCACCTGTGATTCCCTGTATGTCGTCGAGGGTGCGCAACTCCGATTGTTCGCGCCGGGCGATCAAAGTTCGCGCCATGCGGGTGTCGCCGAGCACCGCCTCCAGCACGGCGAATGGCGCGGTATTCACATTGAGCACCTTTTCCGAAGTCGATGCGTTGGTGAGCGCCCAGATGTCTGCCCGCTGACGTTCAGACAACGCAGTGCGCCACCCGATTGCGCGCGCCGCTTCCCAAGGGGCACGCACTGGCTTGTTGGTCGGGGCTGCGAGGCGCGCGCGTTGATAGACGCCCTTCT
This sequence comes from Hyphomonadaceae bacterium, assembly GCA_031414315.1. Lineage (GTDB taxonomy): Bacteria > Pseudomonadota > Alphaproteobacteria > Caulobacterales > Aquidulcibacteraceae > VFBF01. Next base: position 9,415 of record JANNVF010000105.1, read on the forward strand.
CCGCGCCAAAGGGGCGGACAAGATCGTCCTCGTCGACATAGTCATTGAGCGCCGCAGCCAGACCGCGCGCGTTCTGACGCGATACGCCGATGCTTTCGATCAACGCGCCGAGCGCGGCGTCATCGCCGGCATTGAGGTTCAGCAGCCCGTCTTCGTCCTGCACCGAAGCAAACGCCGCATCCTCACTCGGGACCGCATACGGGCGCGAGTCGAGACGAAGCTCCTGCAATCTGGCGCCCGTCGCCGAGATAACCCGCGCGCTCAAGGCGCTGGAGCTCGGCGTATCTGGTGCGCGCGCGCCGCCGACAACGACAGACCGCCCGCCGACCGGCTCGGTCAGCAGCAGGAACGCCATCCGCGCAACGATGCTCTGGGCGGCGACCTCCTCCGTCGCGGCCTCGCGTAGCGCACGCAGCGGTCGCGACAACCCGGCCTGCACGCGCGCGGTCGTCACAAGGACGATCGCCAGCAGCGCGATCACGGCCGCTACCAGAAACATGACATACCCGCCTGATCGATTGCGCTCTGCTGTCATGGGGTTTGCGCCTCGCGCACCATCTCTGGCGGCGTCACGATTGCAGCTTCGGTCCAGCCGACCCGCTGGATCCAGCTCACATGCCGCCCGTTGGCAGCGCGCAGCTCAAATTTCACGAACGGAGCCACGTAGGTTGCAGGCGCGGCGCCGCCGCGCGACGTCTGTTCGTTTCCCCCGCCGCGCGTGGATTGACGCCAGACGACGCCGTCGTCGCTGTAGGAAAACGCAGCTTCGCCTTCCGCCCAGCGCGCCACTTCCCGCTGATCATCGCCCGTATCGCACATGAGACGCCCCACGCCACGACTGATGACAATCCGCAGGCGTACGACGCGCGCAACGCCGGCCTGCGCACAGCCCGCAGGCTCGGCAAGGTTCGGAACGAACGTCATGCGACGGTCTTGCCCTTCCAGAACAATCGCGTCGCCGCCAACCTCGGGCGCCGCCACCGCCTGCATCAATGTCGTGAACTGACGTTCCGCATCCGCCAGCGCCGCCGCGTCGAGCGCGCGATCCGCCAGGGCGAAATTGCGGCCCGTCGTGCGCGACACCATCGGGAGAAGCAACATCGCGATCAACGCCGTCACGGTCACGATGACGAGCGCCTCGATGAGGCTCAGGCCCTGCTCGCTCGGCCGCGCGCGGTCACTGCACATCGCCATAGGCGACATCCGCAGAGAGGCCCGTCCCACCTTCACGTCCGTCCGCGCCGAGACTGACGATCCGGGGACGCGAAATGTCATCGCGCGGCCCCTGATAGACATAGGCGCCACCCCAGGGATCGATGGGGATATCGGAATCGAGATACGGTCCCTGCCAAGCATCGCCATCGCGGCCAGCCGCTGGCGCATGAACCAGAAGATCCAGTCCCTCCTGATTTGTCGGATAGCGACCGATATCGACCCGCATGGTCTCCAGTGAGGACGCCAGCGCACGAATCTGCACGCGCGCCGCAGTCACCTTCGAACGATCCAGCTGGGTCATGAGACGCGGGCCAACGAGCGCCGCCACCAGCGCGATGATCGTCAACACGATCAGCACTTCGAGCAGGCTATAGCCGCCTTCGCCGCGCCGCCGGTCACGAAGCTTGAGAAACAATCCGCCTGGTTTCCGCATATTTGTGGGCAAAGCGCTCCAATCCGGAACATCAACTAGCAGAGCCATGGACCACGCCGGATCGTAGTCTCTCTGCGGGCTTGTTCAAGCGCGATCCAAACCCTCAAGCGCGAAAACATCTCCTTTCTGTTGCCGGTATTGGCCGGTAGGGGAGCATCGTACTAACGTCGGCACTCTCGAACATGGATCCGTACCTGCGATGCGTCGTCTCCGCGACATACTCCTAGAGCGGGGCCTCGTCTCCGATGAGGAATTCGCCGAGGCCGAAGCCATCCAGCGCGAACTGGGTGGCAATCTGGGACCGACGCTCGTGCGCATCGGCGCGATGTCGGAAGAGAGCCTGTTGTCGGTTCTTTCCGAACAAGTTGGCATTCCCTTGCTGGACAGGGCCGCTGCGCCGAGCGTCGAACAGGTCCGCGACACGGCGCGCGCGCTCGACGCACCGGTGTCCTGGCTTGTGGACAACGAAGTCCTGGTCTGGCGAGTGCTGCAGCAAGATGGCGACGAGACGCTTTGCCTCGCCGGACCCCGTGTTCACGATCCCTGGGTTCAGGAGAGCATCGAACAATGGCGCGCGCCGGCGGTGCGCCTCTATCTGGCCAGTTCGGTCATCGTGGAGCCGATCCTGATTGCGTTGCGCGCCGCGGAGGGATTTTTCTCGACGTCCGGCGCTGCCGATCCGGTACGCCTGATGGAACTCGCCGACGAAGCGCCGGTGATCAATTTCGTCAACGCGGTGATCGCCGAAGCCATCGCCATGGGCGCGAGCGACATCCACTTTGAACCCTTCGAGGACAAGATCCTCGTCCGCCACCGGGTCGATGGTGTGCTCTCTCAGCGCCGCGTGGCGTCGCGCGATGTATTTGACGCCGTGTCGTCGCGCATCAAGCTGCTCTCGGGCATGGACATCGCGGAGCGCCGTCTGCCACAGGACGGCCGGCAAAGCATTCGCATATCGGGCCGCGACGTCGATGTCCGCGTCTCCACGTTGCCGACAACGTGGGGCGAATCCATCGTCGTGCGCCTGCTGGGCAAAACACGTCTCATCCCCGAACTCGACGCCCTGGGTCTAGAGCCGGACCAAAGCCGGGTGCTGCTTGACACGATCGCAAAGCCCAATGGTCTTGTGCTCGTCACGGGGCCCACGGGATCGGGCAAGACGACCACCGTCTACCGGCTGATCTCGCATCTTAACGATGGCTACCGCAAGATCGTGACGATCGAGGACCCGGTCGAGTTCGATCTTCCCGGCGTGTTGCAGATGACGGTTCGTCAGGACATTTCACTCGACTTCGCAACCGGCCTGCGATCGATCCTGCGGCAAGATCCCGACGTCATTTTCGTCGGCGAAATCCGTGATTCAGAAACAGCCAAGACCGCCGTGCAAGCTGCGCTGACCGGTCACCTCGTCATCTCCACTGTCCACACCAACTCCGCGCTGGCTGCTATCCCGCGTCTGATCGATCTGGGCGTGGAGCAGTTCCTGCTGGCCGACGTGCTGCGCGCCGTTGTCGGCCAGCGCCTCGTCCGCTGCGTCTGCGCGAGCTGCGCCACACCGGCGACCGATCCGGTTCTTGAAGAGCAGGCGCAAACCCTGCTGCCGGAACGGCTGCGCACAGGCGCGCCGCGCTGGTCAACCGGACAGGGCTGCGCGGTCTGCGCCGGCGCGGGATTCAAGGGGCGCATCGGTGTTTTCGAAACAACCCCCATCGACGCCGCGATGCAGCGCGCGATCCGCGCCAACGCAGCGGAGCCCGAGTTGACGTCGCTTGCGCGACGCCTTGGATTTACTTCCCTGCTTGAAGGCGGACTGGCGAAGGCGCGGACCGGGCAGACCACCTTTCCCGAAGCACTGCGGGTCGTGGACGTATCGCCGCAATGAGCGCGCGCCGCTTTCTGTACCGCGCGCTGACGCCGGATGGCGCCACGGTATCGGACTGGGTGGTCGCTGAAACACGGGCGGACGCCCTGCGCCGACTGGCGCGTGACCGCAAGACCGTGCTCGATCTGAAGGAAGTTGGCGCCGGCGGCGCGACATTCCCCGGCGCCGGTGGAGCCAGGGTATCGTCAGAGGATCGCATTCTCGTGCTCCGTCAGCTCGCGGTCATGACCCGGGCTGGCGTCGAATTGCTTGAATCTCTGGAGATCATTGCGACCGGCTTGCAGGGACGCGCCGTTGCGGACTGCCTGCGCGGCGCGGGGCTGGCGCTGCGCCGCGGCGATCGTCTGGCCAAGGCGCTGCGTGATGCGGCGCCACTGACTTACCCCGCGTATGTCTACGCGCTGATCGGCGCTGGCGAGGCAAGCGGCCGACTTGCGCTCGTGCTTGAGGAGGCCGCGCGCAGGCTCGAACTCGACCAGCGGGTGGAACGGGATATCCAGAACGCGCTGGTCTATCCGGGTTTTCTTGTGCTCAGCGGCGTCGCCAGCGTCAGCTTTCTTTTCTACGTCGTGGTGCCCCGGTTCGCCGACATGCTGCGCAATGCCCGCGCCGACCTCAGCGGTTTTTCCGGGTTCGTGATCCAGGCCGGCGTCACCTTTCACGACAACGCCCTGGCGATCGTCATCGGCGTGGTGGCCCTTGCAGTCGCTCTTGTGTCGCTCGCCAGAACCGCCGATGGCAAACGGACCTTCAGCGTGATCGCCCACACCATACCCGGCCTTCGAACCCTCCTGCTGACACGACAGCGCGCCGCCTGGTCGCGCATCATGGCGCTGGCGCTGGCGGCGGGTGTCGACGTGCTGGAGGCGACATCCCTCGCTGCCGCCTCGCTGCCCGAAGGCAAGCTCAAACGCGACGCGCAGGCCTCGATCAAGGCGTTGCGGAGCGGTCGCCCTGTCGATGAGGCGTATCTCAAGACCAACGTGCTCTCGGTCGTCGATGCGAGCCTGATCCGCGCGGGGCAACGATCGGGTGCACTTGCCGAAATGTTCCGCGCGGTGGCCGATCGCAACGATGAGGAAATGCGCGACGCGCTGAAACGCTTCACCCTGATCGTGGAGCCGGTCGCCATTGCCGTGGTGGCCTCGATGATTGGCGCGATCGTGCTCGGCCTCGTCTCGGCGCTCGCCAGCATCTACGACTCCATCGGCTAGGCGCAGAAGGTGCCCGATCTCGCGGACCTGTCGCTTGGCGCTGTCGTGGCAGGCGTTCTGCTGCTCTCGGCCTTTGCATCGCAACGCGATCTGGGTATCGGGCTGAAGACAGCGCTGCCCGCGCTGACAGTGGCCGTGTGCGTGCCATGCGCGTTGTTGATTGTGACCGGCATGGACTGGCGCCCGGCGCTTGCGCTTGCAGTGTTGTTGATCGTCTGCGGGCTGATCGCGGAAATCGACCGCCGCAGTCTCATCATTCCTGATCTGCTGGTCCTTGCGGTCGTGTCGCTCGCGCTGGTGTCAGCCTTCTCGCCGCCGTGGGACCAAAGGGTCGCGGGCGCCGCACTCCTTGGCGGGCTGTTTCTTGTTGTCCGCAGCGCTTTTTACCACACTGGCCGACCTGACGCGCTAGGCTTGGGTGACGTCAAGCTTGCAGCCGCGATGGGGGCCATGGTTGGCCCACAGCACGGTCTGATCGCGGTGGCCATCGCCGGCGTGGCGACCCTTTGCGGTATGCTGTGGCCGCTCGTGCGTGGCGCACCGGGCGCGACCACGGCGCTGTCGGGCGCCTCTGCGCCGTTCGGCATCGGTCTGGCCGCCGCACTCTTCGCGGTGTCGGCGCTCCGTGTCTGGGGTGGCGCATGACGCGCCCTCGTCAGGCCGGCTTCAGCGTCATCGAAGCCCTCGTGGCGGTCGCTGTGATCGCCATCGCGCTTTTGCCGCTGGTGGCGCTGCAGATGCAGGTGAGCCGGGATCATGTTCGCCAGCGCGTCGTCCGCGCGGAGATCGCCGCGCAACGCAATGCGCTCGCGTTGCTGCGCGACGCCAACATCATGGATGCGCCACGCGGTGAGAGGGATCTCGGGGACGGCCAGAACATGCGGTGGGCAGCGACGCCCCTGTCGCGGCTGACGCGCACGACCGACCGCGGCACGGGAGACGGCGAGTTCGACGTCGTACTATACAGAGTTGAGGTGACCATCGACCTCGGCGAGGGGGCGCCTTTCGTCTTCGACGTCGAGCAACTGGGTTGGAGATCCGCTGCAGCCAGCAAGGACCGAAACGCACGCACGCCACATTTTCCCACCCCTCAGGGGAATAAAGACGCCCGCTGGCGGTAGTCGTGACGGGTGGACAAGAGGCGCCGGCAGAGCGCCTCAAAGGGGAATGGCAACACCGTGGCGAGGGAAAAGCTCAAAATTGCCCGACAACCGCGCCACGGCGACCGCCGTGCGGCCCCTGTTGTTTCTCCCGATGAGTCCCGCATCTCGTCATTGGTGAGCGCCCGCGCCGACCGTCGGATCATGGCGTTGCCGCTGTCCATGCGCGCGCTGTCGCTGGTCTTTGCGACCGTCGTCTCCACGTTGATGTGGCTGGCGCTCATCTACGCGGGTACGAGGCTCGTCGCCCTGTTTGGATGAGAGATGCTGCGTGCCGCCCGTTTTACGGGAAAGCGCGTCACCGACTTCGCCGCAGACAGGCAAATTCTATGACCGTCCATCGCACTGGCCTAAAGTCTCTCTCAGCGGAGCAACAGGGCTGACCGATCTCCGGATCGGTTTGCGTGCTGGGGGTGATCATATCAGTTGGCGCAAGCACCGGCCACACGCGGCGCGTGACAGCGCTGCGGCGCTCGCGCCCTCCCTTTCAACCTATTTCACAAACGCCCGCGCGCGCATTCCGCAGACATTGAGGACAACATGCGCATTCAAACTGCCGCCCTGTACAGCCTGATTTTCCTCTCCTCTGCCGCGCACGCCCAGGAAGCGACCCGCGAAACCTTGCCGGAGGCGATGGTGCTGGCGCTTCAGACCAATCCGGCGCTTCTCGCGGCGGGCGATCAAGCTGCCGCGGCGCGCGAAGCCTTGCCGATCGCCTGGTCGGAGGCGCTTCCGCAGATCAGCGCGACGACTGCAGCCAATCACATTTATCGTAGCGAGCCGAATCTTGGCTTTTTCGTTCGTGACCGATCGGAGTACTGGATCGCCTCGATCAACACGTCGTGGCTGTTGTTCAGCAGCGGCCGGATTTCGGCTTCAACGCATCAGGCCCGCGCGCAGATCGCCAACGCGGCGGCAGAGTATCAGCGGACGGCGCAGGATCTCTTGCTCGACGTGTCGCGCGCCTACTCGACCGTCGTCTTCACCCGCTCCGTAAAGGAATCGCAGGAACGCGCGCTGGAAAATCTGATCGAACAGCTGCGGTACGTCGACGCCAACGTCGATCACGGATTTCTCACGCAGACCGACCACGCGCAGGCGCGCGCACGCGTCGAGCAGGCGCGGGCAAGCCTGACACTCGCGGATGCTCAACTCGTCGAAGCCAGCGAGACGTATGTGCGTCTCGTCGGTCACGCGCCGCCAGCGCTGGAAGCGCCGCTCCCGTTGACGATTTTGCCACCGGACCTCCCAGCCGCCGTGACGAGCGCCAATCAGTATAGCCCTGTCATACTCGCCGCAGCCGCCAGACTGGACGCTGCGGATGCGGCGCTGGATCTGT
>JANNVF010000106.1:0-6592 GCA_031414315.1 Hyphomonadaceae bacterium
GGCGGACGCGCGGGCGCGACCCTAACGCGGGTATTGCGCGCGCGCGAGGGCTTCCACGGTCTCCACCTCGGGAACATGACGCAGGGCCGTGACGATCGCGTCGTAGAGGGCGGCCGGCGAAATCGGCTTGCTCACGTGCCCGGTCATGCCTGCGGCGCGGCAGGCCTCGAGACTGTCGGGTTCGGCATTGGCGGTCAGCGCAATGATCGGGATGGCGGCGTTGGGACTGCCGCTCGCCCGGATCGCGCGGGCGGCTTCGATGCCGCCCACGTTGGGCATGTTGAGATCCATCAACACGAGATCGAACGCCGCAACGCGCGCTACTTCGATGGCTTGCGCGCCGTCGGTGACGAAGTGCGCGGTGAGCCCGACCTGCTCCAGCAGCATCTCGAGCACCAGACGATTGCCGTCGTGATCCTCAGCGGCGAGGATGCGCACGGCGATGTTGAGTCCCGCAGTCTCGTCGTGCGCAGCACTCACCGGCGCGAAGGGCGCTTCGAACCAGAACGTCGATCCCACGCCCGGCACCCCTGTCGCGCCGACAGAGCCCCCCATCAGTTCGGCCAGTTCACGGCAGATTGCGAGGCCGAGGCCGGTGCCGCCATAGCGTCGGGTGATCGACGTGTCTGCTTGCGTGAAACGCTGGAAGAGGTGCTGCGCGTCCGTCACGCCGATCCCGGTGTCCTCGACCTCGAAGCGGAGCGCGTCGCCGTGGCGACGCACACGGATGACCACGCCGCCATGCTCGGTGAACTTCACGGCATTGGAGACGAAGTTCTGCAACACTTGGCGCAACCGCGACGGATCGCCGATGCAGAAGCCGTGCGCGTCCGGTGCGATATCGACGCTCAGGGACAGCGCCTTCTCCGTGGCGATCTCGCGGTAGAGCGCCGCCACTGCGTCCACTCTGGGTGCGAGATCGAACGCTTCCGTCTGCAAGGCGAGGTGACCCGCCTCGATCTTCGCGATGTCGAGCACGTCGTCGAGCATGGCCAGCAACTGATCGCCTGAGCGTATCACCACATCGAGCATCCGGCTCTGGTCGGCCGAGAGCGGCGTGCGCTCCAGCGCGGCGGCCATGGCGAGAACACCATTCAATGGCGTGCGGATTTCGTGGCTCATCGACGCGACGAAGCGGGACTTGGCGTCGTTGGCGTCCTCGGCCCGGCGGCGTGCTTCCGCGAGCTCGAGTTCTTGCCGTTTGCGGGCCGTTACATCCATGATCAAGCCGACGAAGCGACCGTCCGGCATGGCCACCGCCGTGCTCTGGAACCAGCGCTCTCCGCCATCGGGGTGGTTGATGCGCACGTCCATGTTCAGACCGTGAAGACCCGTCAGCGGATCGGGTGGCGACGCACGCATGGCCTGCGCCTGGTCCTCAGGGATGATGTTCCAGATGCCGTCGATCAGATCCTCGGCGCAAAACGCCTTGCCACAGATTTCCGCGACCCGCGGCGACGACCAGGCAGTGTGCGTGATCGTGTCGTAACCCCAGACGCCGGCGTGCACGGACTGCATTGCCTGCGAGAGCAGCTGTTCGCTTTCTTGCGCGGCCGTGCGAGCGGATTCAAGTTCGCGGGTACGCTCCATGACCCGCTCTTCCAGAACGTCGCGCTCCCTGGCGAGATCGGCAGAGAGCGCCGCCCGCTCTTCGATGGCGATGCGGAACATTTCCAGCGCGCGCGCGGCGTCGCCGATTTCGTTGGTGTAATCGCGGCAGGGAACCGCCGCGTGCACGTCACCGGACGACATCGCATTGGTCGTGTCCATCAGCGCCGCCCACGGGCGCAGGATGGATTGGGTCACCATCCAGATCAGGCATGCGAGCAGCGAGATCCCCGCCAGCAACACCAACACGGCGCCGAGAGCAGCGCTCCGGCGCGCCTCCTGGCGCTGCACGAGCGTCCGCATCAATTCCTGACCTGAGATCGACCACAGCATCTGCGCGGTCTCCACTGCGCGCGCGTGTTGCAGGCGCAACAGCGGCGATGTCGGCGGGACGAAACCGGAGCGACCCTGAAGCAGTGCTTCCTGGCGTTCGCGAAACCAGGTGCGGCCGATCAGCTCGTAGGATGCGTTGTCGTCGCGCAGACGCTCAAGAACCTTGGAAAAGGCTTCGCGTGCGACCGGATCTCTGGTCGCGGCGAGCGCATCAACGGCATTACGCTCGGTATGATCGAGCGCGAACTTCACGCGACCGAACACCAGCCCGGGGGCCGCGCTTGCCGGTGCGCTGCGGTCGAGCAGCGCGTTGCCTGCCGCGATCGCCGCCGCTGTTTCGGGCAGGTCGTTGACGGCCAGCTGCATGTAGAAATAGGAGCTCGTCTCCTCGTCGATGAAAAGTTTCGAGCGATCGCCCACGTGCTTCATGAGCACGAGGGCGGCTTTGGAAATGGCTTCCGGCGCTGCCTGCGCGGAAATCAGGCGGCGCAGATTTCCCGACGCCTCGGCGGACTCGAACGTGCTGTCATAGCGGTTTGCAGCCGTCTCCAGCGCGTCGATCCGCATGGGGTCGATCTCGCCGGTGCGACCATTGGCGTGCATCACGCGCCAGATTGCGCGCGCGTAGTCTACTCCCGACTGCTCCATCCGCAGGCGCGTCAGGTCATGGTTGACTTCGCGCCAGAGCACCGCCGACACCAGCGCCAGCGGCGCCAGCGCCACGAACGCGATGAGCACAAATCGCTGCGCGACAGACGTGCGCCGGCCGAGGGTCTCGATGAACGAAGAAAGCGGGCCGTCTGTCATGCGCAACGCTCGCATGACAGGGTAAGGGCGGTGCTAACGGGCGTGCTTAACCGGGCGTTGACGGCTCACATCTGCTTGCGCAGCGGCTCCAGGTCCGGAAACTTCGCCTCGCGCTTCTCCGCCTTGGCGGCGAAGGATTCCGCCATGTGGGGGCCGGAGAACATGCCGGTCTGCCAGACCGCGATGTAGTCGAGACTGTCGGCGATCGTGTGGTCGCGGGCGTGATTGATCATCAACTTGGAGCCGGCCACTGCGAGCGGGCTCTTCGAGGCGATCTCACGCGCGGTCTCCAGGACGGCGGCCAGCATGGTCTCGTGGTCGGGAAACACTTCGTTCACAAGTCCGATTTCCTTGGCCCGTTGCGCCGGCAGGCGCCGGCCGGTGTAGGCCAGTTCGCGCACCCAGCCTTCCGGGATCAATTTGCAAAGCCGCGGGAAGGTGCCCACGTCAGCGGTCATGCCGATGTTGATTTCCTGGATCACGAAGAATGCGTCCGCCGTCGCGTAGCGGATGTCGCACGCCGACGTCATGTCGACCGCGCCGCCGACACACGCGCCGTGGATCGCGGCCAGCACGGGCATCCGCGCCTTGTCGAGCCGCGTGAACACGTCCTGCAGCACGTGCACGTACTGGCGGAAAGCTTCGCCGCGCACATGGGGATCATCGCCGCGCCCGGCGGTGACGCCGGCGCCGTCGGTGAATACTGCGAGGTCCATGCCGGAGCAGAAGTGCTTGCCGGTCGAGGAGATCACGATGACGCGGGCCTTCGCGTTGTCGTTGATGTCGTCGATGATGTCCGGCAGCTCGCGCCAGAACGGGCGGTTCATGGCGTTGAAGGCCTCCGGCCGGTTCAGCCGCACGTGCGCGATCTGGTCGGCGATCTCCAAGTCGAAACAGGTGTAGGTCATCGTTTCTCTCCCATCGCCAAACGCGCTAACATGGCGGGGACAGGAGTGGGAAGCATGCGGGCATCGATCTTCATCGTCGCGGCGTTGGTGGTATGCGGCGGCGCGGCCGCCGCGCAGGACAAGTCCGGCGGGTTGTCCGGGATCCTGAAGGGCATCACCCGCCCGCAGAGCGGGTCGTTGACGCAACGGGACGCTGCGGCTGGTCTGCGCGAAGCGCTGCAGGTCTCGGCGGTGGCGGTGACCACGAAGCTGGGCCGCCCCGACGGCTTCTTCGCCGACCCCCGGGTGAAGATACCGCTGCCCGGGTCGCTCGCACGGGCGCAGCGGACGCTGCAGCCGCTGGGCATGTCCGGGCCGCTCGACGATCTCCAGCGCCGGGTCAATCGCGGCGCCGAAGCGGCGATGCCGCAGGCGCGGACGCTGTTCGTGGACGCCGTGCGCGGCATGAGCGTGACCGACGCGATTTCCATCGTGCGCGGCGGCGATGACGCGGGCACGCGGTATCTGCGCGAGAAGTCCGAGGCGAGGCTGCTCACGCTGCTGCGCCCGCACATGGAGACGGCGCTCAGCCAGGCGGGCGCCTTCACCGCGCTCGACGCCGCTGCCGCCCGTGCCGGGGCCGGAACCGCCGCGCAGGGCCTGCGCAACGATCTCATCAGCTTCGCCGCCGGCAAGGCGCTCGACGGCGCGTTCGGCTACATTGCCGACGAGGAGCGCGCCATCCGCAGCGATCCCGTGAGGCGCACCAGCGACATTCTGCGCCGGGTGTTCGGAGCCGGCCGCTAGGGCAGCCGGGTTGAACACCTTACCGCGACGGTTAGAGTCGCGGCGATGGCCCATGAGTCGCAGCCACCGTTTCGTCGTGTCTCCTACGAGTTGAAGGCCGGCCGCGTGGCCGGTCTCGCGTGGGGCGACCCGACACGTCCGCCCGACATCGTCTTTCTCCACGCCACCGGCTTCAACGCTCGCGCCTATAGTTCGCTGCTCGCCCCGCTCGGCGAACGATTTCATGTGCTTGCGCTGGACATGCGCGGCCATGGCCTCACGCAGCTGCCGGCGCGCACGTTCGGATACGGTTCGTGGAATCGCCACCGCGACGACATGATCGAACTGATCGAGGGCCACATCCGCGCGCCGGTGACGCTGGCTGGGCACTCGATGGGTGCGACGGTGGCGTTGCTGATCGCCGGGCGCAGGCCCGATCTCGCGCGGGGTATCGCCATGCTCGATCCGGTGCTGAGTTCGCCGGTGATGTACGGGTTCGCGCAACTGCCGGGCGCGCCGCTCTGGTGGGGCGTGTCGTTTCCCATTTCGCGGGGCGCGGCGCGGCGGCGCAACAACTTCGCCACCCGGGCCGATGCGATCGCCGCGCTCACCGGGCGCGGCGTGTTCAAGTCGTTCACCGCAGCCCAGCTCGCAGACTATGCGGAAGACGGTTTCCGGGAGGCCGCCGAAGGGGTGCGCCTGACGTGCACACCCGCGTACGAGGCGCGCACGTTTTCCGCCCAGCGCATCGATCCGTGGTCGGCGTTGTCGCGGGCGCCGGCGCCGATCGTGTGCCTGCGCGCGGAGAAACGCTCGACCACCCCGCAGGCCGCCGCCGACCGCCTCTGCGACATCCGCCCCGATGCGCGCGTCGCCGTCGTCGATGGCGCCTCGCACATGCTGCCGATGGAGCGTCCCGATCGCGCCCGCGCCGCAATCGAGACCGCCGCGCTGATGGCCAACCCCGGCCAGTACCGCGATCTCGTGTAGGCATGCGTTTTCTTCCCTCTCCCGCGCGGGGGAGGCTTGAACCGGCTTGCGCGCGTTTTTGTGTGCGTGAACGCGCGTCAACGCGCGTGAGCACGCTTCAGCAGGCGTCAACAGGCTAGCTCGTGTCGGTAGGTGGCGAGGCGCATGCGCGCGTCGACGCGACTCCCGCGCCCATCACCCACGGCGGCAGGCACAGCACCGGCACATAACTCGCAAACCGATGCGCCTCCCAGCCACGCATGCCGCGCACCATGCGTCGCCGCGCGGCCCACGGATCGCGCGCAATCCACGCGATGAACTTCACGCGCGCCGCGACGAGCGCATCGTCCTCGCCCTCGTAACGCAACGCCCAGCCTTCCGCCTCGCAGATCCGCAGCGCTTCCGCGAAGCGACCCTTCACCGTCGCACACGCCTGCAGTACGGCCAGCGCAAAGCGCACCGGCACGCCGAAGACGGCGAGCAGGGTGGCGATGAGTTGGTCGAGCAGTGCCGTGGGTGGTGCGGTGTCGTTGTTCATGCGCCGGAGTCTACCCGCGCTGAAAGCCAACCGGATTGACTTCGGTGTCTCGTACCGCCGACTGACCGTTGGCCCGGTGTGCGCCAAGGGAAAGCCTGTGCCGGCGGGAAGCGGGCGCTGCGGGAAGGTGTAGGATTGCCGGGCTGTCTGTCCCCCTATTTCGTATCCAACTTCGTCATTCCGGAAAATCGCGGCGCGCGATTTATCCGGAATCCAGTCCGACCTCGCAGCACCTGGGACGAGAAGGGGCGCGTGTACAAGCGCTGGCCGTGCGGTGTGCAAATGCGCGCGAAGTGTACAAGCGGCGTACGCAAGGACATGAGCCACTGTCGAACAGGACCGCGCGTCCGCAGACGCGCTCGCCATTTCCCTGGTGGCAAGCGGCATTGCCCTGACGTAAGATGGGGGACAGATGCGGCGCAGGGGGCTCTCTGGTGATCGAGCGGGCGGAGGCACACGAGCGGCGCGGGACGTCGTTGCGGGCGTTGCTTGGCCTGCCGGACGGGCCTGCCTGGATCTGGATATTCTTCGTCGCTCCGGCGGTGCAGATCATTTCGCACGTCGACAAGGCGCTCCATCTGTCGGACTGGATGCTGCATGCGCTGGCGCGCTGGCGTGAAATAAGCCATCGGCTGTGGACCGATCTGTTTGGCTGGCTCCACAT
>JANNVF010000107.1:0-7758 GCA_031414315.1 Hyphomonadaceae bacterium
TCGACGCGACCGGCGGTATCGAGGATACGCTGTTGGCCGGTGAAGTACGGGTGGCTGGCGCTCGAGACGTCGACCTTCACATCCTCGCCGAGCGTTCCGGTCAGCACGCGCAAAGGCGCATCGACGGCCGAAACGGTCCAAACCGTCCAGTCCCCCGTGAGCGCCAGTATGCGCCCCGCGCCGTCGTCGCGCAGATCGAACGCGGCCTCCATGCGGCCTTCAACGCCTCCAGCATCCATCAGCGGGTCGTTTTCCCGGCCCTCATGCCTAGCAGAAAACGCTTCTGCTTGAAGGGATAACGCCCCACACGGCGTGTCGGCGCCCGCGTCAGCGGAACATTCGTGCTTAACGAAGCGTTGCGCTGTCGCGCTTTGCCCCAACGGGGCGAACCGGGCCGACAAACAACATTGCGACGAACCCAAGTCCGCCCAGCGCGGCCATCGCGAGATAGCCTTGTGCGCCGCCCGCGTCGTAGAGCGCGCCGGCCAGCAGCATCGCCAGTCCCGCCAGCGTGCCGGACGCGAGCGCCGCGTAGAGCGTCTGCGCCACGCCCGCCACCCGCGCCGGCGCTTCGCGCTGCACAAGTTTCAATGCGCCGACGTGCGTGGCCGCGAATGTCAGCGCGTGCAGCGCCTGCAGCGGCCACAGCAGCAGCGGCGGCGGCAAGAAGGCCATCGCCGTCCAGCGCACCACAGCCGCGGCGCCACCGAACGCGATGAGCGCTTCCGGTGTGAAGCGCCGTTCAAAGCGTGGCAACGTCCACAGCAATCCCACTTCGATCAACGTGCCGAACGCCCAGAGCCACCCGATCAACCCGTCGGAGAAGCCCTGCTTCGCCCACACCAGCGTGGAAAAGCCATAATAGAAAGCGTGCGCGCACTGAATGAGGCTCGCCGCCGCCACCGGGATCGCGAACGACGGTTTGCGGAACAGGCCAAGCGCTTGCTTCAGTCGCTGGCGAAAGCCGCTCGGCGCGTCGTCGTGCGTGATGGCGTCAGGCTTCAGCGCAAACACAGCGCTGACCGCAGCCGCCGTCATGCTTGTGATCACCCAGATCGCGACGGCGCCAAGGCCGAACCGCGCGATCATCGCGCCGCCGACCACGTTGCTGATGATGAAGGCGACAGAACCAATCCCACGCGCCACACCGTAGGACATCCCGCCCGACAACGCGCCGCGCAGGATGGCGCCCTCAACCAGTGGCGTGATCGCCTGCCCGGCGGTCTGGGCAAGAAAGCTCACCACCACCAGCGCCCAGAACCCCTCGACGTGGAAGAACCCCGCGTAAAGCACGACCGCGATCAGCGCGAGCCAGCGCAGTGGCGTGCGTCGATCGTCAAAACCATCGGCCCACGACGCGATCAGCGGCCCAATGAACAGGCGCGCGAGCTGCGCGGAGGACACGACGGCCGCGATCTCGATGCCGCTCAGATGATGCACGCCCTCCAGCCATCGCGCCATGAACGGCAGCGACACGCCCATGCCGGCGAACACGCACGACATGAGCAGCGTGAGCCGGCCGACCGGGCCGGTGATGGCGCGCAGATCGCGCACTGAAGGCTCCGTGTGAGTGCGCCCCGCGCGCGCTGCTGTTTAGAACAGAATCAACGCAGGCAAAGACTTTTCACGGCGGGCTCAGGCGGCGGTGGCGAGCGGTCCGACGTAGCGCGACTGCGGCCGGATCAGCCGGCCGGTGAGGCGCTGTTCACGCGCGTGCGCGAGCCAGCCGGCGGTGCGGCCCGCCGCGAAGACGGCGGTGAACGCATCTGCGGGAAACGCCAGCGCCTCCAGCAGCAGCGCGGTGTAGAACTCCACGTTCACGTCAAGCGGATGATCGGGCTTCCGTCGATGCAGGATATCGAGCGCCGCGCGCTCCACCGCATCGGCAAGCGCAAGGCGCCCCGGCAGCGTGTTCGAGCCGGCGCCTAGCCGTTTCACCGCGCTCTTGAGCGCATCCGCGCGGGGATCGCGCACCTTGTAGATGCGGTGCCCGAAACCCATCAACCGATCGCCGCGATCGAGCGCCTGTTCGATCCAGGCGCGCGCATTCTCCGGCGTCCCGATGCCGTCGAGCATGGCGATCACCGGCCCCGGCGCGCCGCCATGCAGCGGCCCCTTGAGCGCACTGAGGCCGGCGAGCACAGACGACGTCAGCCCGGCCCATGTAGACGCGACGACACGCGCAGCGAACGTCGAGGCATTCAGGCCGTGATCGGCGACGGTGACGAGATAGCTGTCGAGCGCACGCGCGGCTTCCGGCGCCGGCGCACGATCCTGCAGCATACGCAGCATATCCGCCGCCTGCGTTCGGTCGCGATCGGGCGCCACAGGCGCCAAGCCCTGACGCGCGCGCAGCACCGCTGGCAGCAGCACGGCGGGCGCAGCGAGCAGCGCGATGGCGGTGGCGAAATCCTCGCCGTCGTCCATCCGCGCAACCAGCGCACGGACCGCGTCCATGGGCGGCAGCGCCGCGATGGCGGCGTCGATGTGACTGGCCTGCGCGAACACCCGCACCCGCGCGGCGCCCAGTGCTGCGGCGAAGTCGGCCCGACGCGGCAGATCGGTGAACTGGCCCTCAAACAGCAGAAAGGACAGATCCTCGAACGTCTTCTGACCGGCCAGCTGCGCCAGCGAAAGACCGCGCACGATCAGCACCCCTCGCGCCCCGTCCACCGATGACAGCGCCGTTTCGGCCGCCACCACGTCGTCTAGACCAACGGCCATAATCCCTCTCCTGCGCTCGTTTCGTCGCTTGGAGATCGGCCCGAAATCCGGTATCGTCAATCTTGATCAATATAATCAATATCAGGAGTCCGCCGTGGCCTGGATCAGTGCTGACGAAGCCATGAAGCGCCTCGGTATCCGGTCACAGACGCTCTATGCCTACGTCAGCCGTGGCCGGCTGGAGGCGCGGCCCGACCCCGCCGACCCGCGCCGCTCGCTCTATAGCGCCGAGGAAATCGCCGGGCTGGCGGCGCGGCGCGTGGGGCCACGGCGCGCCGCCGACGTCGCCACCAACGCCATCGCGTGGGGCGAGCCGGTGCTGGCCTCCTCGCTCACCACCATCGCGCGCGGGCGGCTCTGCTACCGGGGCCGCGACGCGATCAAACTGTCGGAGCATGCGACGCTGGAAGAGGCGGCGGCGCTGTTCTGGGACGCGCCTTACGCGCCGACACCACGCTCCGAAGTGACGCCCGATGGCACGTTGAAAGCGCGCCTGTTTGCGGCGCTCGCCGCGCGGGCCGGCGTTGATCCGCACACGCGAGGGCGATCGAAGCCAGTGCTGGCTTCGGATGCCGCGTCGTTGCTTGAAACGCTGGCGAATGCGGCCACCGGCGCCGATGGGAACAACCCGATCCACCATCGTCTCGCGGCGGCGTGGGATCTCGATCCGCGCGGCGCCGATTTCGTACGCCGCGCGCTCGTGCTGTTGCTCGATCACGAACTGAACGCCTCGACCTTCTCCGCGCGTGTGGCCGCATCCACCGGCGCGTCGCTGGCGGCGAGCGCACTGGCGGGACTGTCCACGCTTTCAGGACCGCTGCACGGCGCGTCGGTCAACGGCGTGATCAAGTTCATTCGCGAAGGCGAACGCCTCGGGGCACGCAACGCGGTGCGTGCGCGGCTCGACGAGGGCCGCGCGTTGCCCGGCTTCGGCCATCCGCTCTACCCCGACGGCGATCCGCGCGCGGCGTCCCTTCTGGCGGCGCTGTCCCCCGCCGACGCGATCACGACACTCTGCGCTGCCGTGGAAGCGGAGTCCGGCGGCAAGCCGAACGTCGATCTCGCGATCGCCGCACTCGCGGTATCGTTCGACTTTCCCGAGGATGCGGCGTTCGCGGTATTCGCCATCGGCCGCGCCGTCGGCTGGCTCGGCCACGCGATGGAGCAGATCGAGACTGGCGCGCACATTCGTCCGCGCGCGCGTTACATTGGCGCCGCGCCGGAGTCTGTCTGACGGGAACCCAGTCTACGCCTGCAGCACGCCGCGCAGCTGCTGCAGCGTCTGCGCGTCCTGATCCTGGATCACATTGGCGCGCTCCAGCGTTTCAAACAGCTGGCGCGCCTGTTCGTAGTGCGCGCGGCTGTCGTGGTCGTTCAGGTTACCGAGCATGATGTGCACGACGGCCTTGAAACGCACCCAGCTCAAGTCGTTCTGCTCCTGGGAAGCCATTTGCCCCGCTATGCGCAGTTCTTCCTCGAACGCGTTGCGCGCGGCAACGCGATCTCCGGCCTGCGCGGCCGCAGTACCGAGACGCTCCAGCGTCACCGCGAGTTCGCGCGCAATGCCGGCGTCGCGTGGATTGACGCTGTTGACGCGGCGCAGCAGCACCAGCGCCTGTTCGTGATACTGGCGCGCGGCGTGACCGTCGCCAAGACGACCGCTGGCGTCACCGACCTTGTGCAGCGCCTTGGCCACAAGCCGCTGAGGCTCGGCGGCGTCGGGGCGCTGGAACGCGAGCTGACGCGCCGCGTCGAGCGCCTCCTTGAAGGTCGCCAGGGCGCCGTTGAAATCCTGGGCCTGAGCCTGGCGATCACCGCGGGTCATCAGCTCTTCATGACGGCCAGCGAGATCACCTGCCGGGGCGGCAGGCGCAGATCCGGGACGCGCGGGCGCCGGGTCGGCGCGCCGGTCTGACGCCGCGCTGCGCCGGTCGGAACCACGCTCCTGCCCGCGCCTGGCCGACAGTTCCCGCTCCACTTCCCGCTCGCGCTTGCGCCGTCCGCCGCCGAACACCGCGCCGAGCGCGGCCAGCACGATCCACAGCAGCAGCAACGCCACGCCCGCCACAATGGCGAGCAGCGCCACCGATGGCAGTGTCTGCAGGGGGGCGGCCACGCTATCAGGGGCCAGCGCCAACAGCTGCGCGCGGATCGCCTCGGCGATGGTTTCAAACTGCTCCGGCATTGCGCCCCATCCTGGAAGAAAGTTCGCCCGACATTACCATCCATTCATCGGGCGGTCACGGGGCACAGGTGCGACACCGGCGCGGCGGTTTTACGGCGCCAGCGGTGGCGATCAATTCAATTTTCCCGGTGGTTTCCCAGGCGGCGTCGGCGCGAACGGCGCCGGCAGCGGCGCTACCGGCAAGCCGTCTTCCACCAGCGCCCTGGCTTCTTCGCGCGTCGCCTCTCCCCAGATCGGGCGGTCCGGCGCATCGCCATCGTTGATCGCCCTCGCCTCCTCGGCGAAGCCTGGCCCTACGTAGTCGAATTTTTCGCGGATATGGCTGCGCACCTGCTCGACCATCGCGGCGCGGCCCTCGGCGTCGGACTTGCTGCGCCCTACCGCTGGCGCCATCGGCGCCTTGCGCACAATCTTGGAGTTGCACACCGGACATTCCACCATGCCGCGCGCTTCCTGCGCGTCGTAGTCGGCGCTGGAGGAAAACCAGCCCTCGAATTCGTCGTCGTTCTCGCAGGTGAGCGCGTAGCGGATCATGTGGTTGTATGGGGCCCTTCAAACGCGCCTTCCGACGTCCACGCCGGAATCTTCGCCCGCGCTTCCGCCACCTGATCGAGATCGAGATCGGCGACGATCACGCCGGGTGTGTCGTCGGGCGACGCCTTCAGCACCTGCCCCCACGGACCGACGATCAGCGAATGGCCCCACGTGGCGCGGCCATCTTCATGCAGTCCGCCCTGCGCGGGCGCGATGATGAAGCAGCCGGTTTCGATCGCGCGGGCGCGGATCAGCGTTTCCCAGTGCGCCTGTCCGGTCGGCACCGTGAACGCCGACGGGATGGTGATGATCTCGGCGCCGGCGTTGGCGAGCGCGCGATAGAGCCGCGCGAACCGCATGTCGTAGCAGATCGTCAGCCCGAGCTTCACGCCCATCGGCCCGTCAGCGATCACCGCGCGGGCGCCGCGCGCCACGCCGGCGGATTCGCGATAGCTCTCGCCGCCGCCGAGCTCGACATCGAACAGGTTGATCTTGTCGTAGGTCGCCACGAGTTTCCCGTCCGGCGAGAACAGATGGCTGCGATTCCAGATGCGCTTGTCTTCGGTGGGGATCGGCGCGGATCCCAGCAGCAGCCACACGCCCAACTCTTCCGCGATGCGGCTCCACGAGCGTTGCTCGGCCACGAGGTCGGCCACCGACAGCGCCTCGTGTAGACGCACGCGATCACGGTCGAGACGCGACGTCATCTCCGGGGTGCACACCAGCCGCGCGCCGGCGCTTGCGGCCTCGCGCAGCAGCGGCAGCGCATGCGCCTTGTTGGCTTCCAGATCGACGCCGGAGCGGAGCTGGACGGCGGCGACCCGGAGCTTGCGCGACATCAGACCCCCGCCAGCAGCGGATCGAGCCGGCCCGCCGCGTCGAGTGCGTGAAGGTCGTCGCAGCCACCGACGTGCTGGTCGCCGATGAAGATCTGCGGATAGGTCGCTTTGCCCCCGGCGCGCCGCACCATTTCGGCGCGCTTGGCGGCGTCCATCCCGGCCTTGATCTCGGTCACCGGCGCCCCTTTGCGGCCCAGCAGCGCCAGCGCGCGGTCGCAATACGGGCAGAACATCTTGGTGTAGACCGTGACCGGCTTCATCTAACCCTTCTCCATGACCGTCATATAACCACGTCCACCGGCCGGACAACGCGGGCGAGTGTCAGCACATGCACCTTCCGCGCCTTGGCCCGCAGCAACGCCCGCGCGCACGCCTCCACCGTGGCGCCGGTGGTAAAAACATCATCAACCAAGACCACGATTCGTCCGTCTACGGAGCGCGCCTTGCCTGTACCGATGCGGTAAGCCCCCGCGACATTGCGCCGGCGCTGGCTGGCGGTCAGGCCGCCCTGGCTGCGCCGGCGTTTTCCCCGCACGAGCGCATCAACCAGCACCGACTTGCCCTCCCGCCTGCCGATGGCCTGCGCGAGCCACGCCGACTGGTTGAACTTGCGCTCAAGCAGCCGGGTCCAGTGCAGCGGCGCAGGCACGATGAGATCGGCCTCGTCGATCTGCGCGCGGCCCGCTTGCCCCATCCACGCTGCAAACACCGCAAGCCCATCGCGCCGCCCGCCGCGTTTCAGGTCGAGCACGAGGCGGCGCGCGCAATCATCATAGGCCAGCGGCGCGCGCGCGGTGGCGAAGGCTGGGTGGTCCGCGAGGCACGCGCCGCAGAGGGACGTCTCGTCGGCCTCAACCTCGAACGGAAAGCCGCACGCGGCGCACCACGGCGGCCCGAGGAAGTTGAGTTCGGCCCAGCGCTCGGCCTCGATGGCGCCGGGCCGATCGACGATGCGATCCGACAGCAGTGAGCGCGGCGGCCAGATCAGGTCAGCCGCTTTCGCGATCCATGGTCGTCGACCCAGCCGCGCCCCCACGTCATACTCCTCCGATGAACGCGCCCTTCAACACCGCCCTGGTGCGCCTGCACCGCCAGCGCGCGCGCCTCGCGGACGCGGCGTTCCTGCACGACCGCGTCGCCGATGATCTGGCCGAGCGGCTGGAGGCGGTCAACCGAACGTTTCCGCATGTGCTGGTGCTCGGCGGCGGCGACGCGTTCAAGGCGGCGGTCGCGGCGCGACCTGCGCTGCACGGGAAGATTGGCGCCATCACAACCGCCGACTGGGCGGACGCCGACGTGCTCGTCGATCCCGAGCACCTGCCATTCGCTGAGCAGTCGTTCGAACTCATCGTCTCGATTCTCGCGCTGCAATTGGTCAACGACCTGCAGGGCGCTCTGGTGCAGATCCGCCGCGCGCTTAAGCCGGTCGGGCTGTTTCTAGGATCGCTTATCGGTGGACGCACGATGATCGAACTG
>JANNVF010000108.1:0-2636 GCA_031414315.1 Hyphomonadaceae bacterium
TTGATTGCGAGCGCGGCGGTTTCCTCGTTGTCCAGATTGAGCACCGCCACTTCGGCCTTGGCGACGAAGTCGCCGAACAGCGTGCGCAGCTCCTCCATCGACTTGTGATCAAGCGCGACGTTGTTGAGAACCGCAATGCGCGGCGTGTAGCGCGCGATCGAGCCGTCGCTTTCATCGACCTCGCTGACGAAGATGTCGCTCGCGCCGACGATGGCGCTGGCGAACGGCGTATCCGGCGTGATGAAGTTCTTCATCACCGCGCCGTTCATCACGGTGGGATCGCGCCCCGCGTAATGCAGGATCCAGGCGATCATGCCTGTCGTGGTGGACTTGCCGCTGGTGCCGCCGACCGCGATACTGGTGCCGGCGGCGTTGAACAGTTCGGCCAGTAGTTCCGCACGGCCCAGCATCGTCGCGCCCACGCGGCGTGCCGCCTGCACATCGGGCACGGTGTCTTCTACGGCTGCCGACGACACCAGAATCTGGTGCGAATCGACAACCCCGCTGCCGTCCTGCGGATAGAGGCCGATACCGCGCGACCGGAGAAACTCGAACTTGGGCGCCGTGCGGCCCTGGTCGAGCGAGCGATCCGACCCTTCCACGACGTATCCGCGCGCCTTGAGGATCAGCGCCAGGGGCAGCATGCCGCTGCCCCCGATTCCACACAGAAAATACCGGCTGTCGTGACTCATCAGGCAAGGTTATGAGGGCCAGATACAACCGGCAAGTAAACGCAACCGGACGCTGTCGCCCATGCTGGAACGGCCATGACCCAGAAGACCGTGCGGATCGGCGTCGTCGCGCCCGCGTCGCGGATCGAGCCCGCGCTAGCGGAGGCGACAATTGCGCTCGCGCGCGCTGCTTATCCCGACCGCACACCGGACATCGTCTTCGATCCGCAGTGCTATCTTGCCCACGGCCATTTCGCTGGCGATGACGCTGCGCGTGCGGCGGCCTTCCTGAAAGTCGCCAATGACCCGGCGTTCGACGCCCTGTGGATCGCGCGCGGCGGCTATGGTTCGGCCCGGCTGATCGCCAGTGTTGTTCCGCGCCTCACCGACACCGCGCGGCGCAAAACATATCTTGGCTACAGCGACGCGGCAGCGCTGCTGGGCGCACTCTACGGCGCGGGTTGCACGGCCGTCGCGCACGGGCCTATGCCTGCCGATCTCAACCGCGACGGCGGCCCCGTAGCGGTGCGCCGGGCGCTTTCGTTTCTCGTCGACGGCGCGCCGGACGCGCTGGAGCCGCACGTCACGGCGCACGGCCTGACCGTCGCATTCAACATCACGATCCTGAGCCATCTGATCGGCACGCCGTGGCAGCCCGAGTTGGCGGGGCACGTGCTGATGCTGGAGGAGGTGTCGGAGCACATGTACCGGATCGATCGGGCGCTCGGCCAGATCACCGCGAATCCCGCCATCCGCAAGGTCGCGGGCATTCGGCTCGGCCGCTGCAGTCTCGTGGCGCCGAATGATCCGGACTTCGGCCAGACCGAGGAAGACGTGTGCCGGCACTGGTGTGCGGTGTCGGGCATTCCTTACCTCGGACGCGCCGACATCGGCCACGACATCAACAACCGGGTCGTGCCGTTCGGTCGTGTCGCCGCTGCTGCGCGTTGACGCCTTCTGGACCTGGCGCCACGAAGGCGTGCAAACAGGGGGCCGTCCATGATCGAAATGAATCCGGTAGGCGTTGTGCGCGGCGGGCGCACCGAAGCCATCGACGATGACTGGGGCAAGAGCCGCGCCCGCATCGAGCTTGATCCCGCGCGCTTCACGCCGGACGCCTTGGCGGGTCTCGACGCCTTCTCGCATGCGGAGGTCGTGTTCGTGTTCGACCGTGTCGGCGCCGATGAGGTCGAGTACGGCGCGCGCCATCCGCGCGGGCGCAAGGACTGGCCGAAAGTCGGAATCTTCGCGCAGCGCGGCAAGAACCGGCCGAACCGCATTGGGCTCTGCACCTGTCGCATCGTCGGCGTTGACGGCCTCGCGCTGGAGGTGGAGGGGCTCGACGCCATCGACGGCACGCCCGTCCTCGACATCAAGCCGGCGATGCGCGGGTTTCTGCCGCGCGACGAGGTCCGCGAGCCCGTGTGGGCCAGTGAGATCATGACGGATTACTGGTGAGCGCGATCATGAAGACGAATGCCGCACTCATTCCCGGAAAGTGCCTCTGATGTCAGGCGTTGGTATCCCCGTCGTTTCCGACGTGACGTTTCGTGTTTCCGCAGACGGCGACATGATCGGCATCGACTTCGAGTGCCTGGATGGTGCGGTGCGCAGCGTGGCGTTGCCGGTGTCCGATCTCAGCAAGATGTTTGCGGGGTTTCTCTGGGCTGGCGACGAAAGCGCGCTGCGCAGGTACCCTGGTCCCGTTGACGACGCCACGCGGGACCTGTTGCGGGACGGCGCGCGCCCGGCGACGGACTTCCGGATTGTCGATGCGGGCGGCGAGCAGTTCCTTGAGGTGACCATCGGCGCCGCGCATCTGTGCGTGCGCCTGCCTAGAGACAACTGACGCTGATCCGATCCTCTCACACAGGCGTATCCCGACTCCGAGGGAGATCTGCATGCGATACCTGATCACGACGCTGGCGCTTCTGGCCGCAGCCGTCACCGGCGGATGCGCCACCA
>JANNVF010000109.1:0-5060 GCA_031414315.1 Hyphomonadaceae bacterium
CGCCGGCCTCGCCCGCCTCCTCGCCCGCCTCCTCGCCCGCCTCCTCGCCCGCACTGCGCCGAGCGAGACCATCGCGGCCTCGGACTGGATCCTGATGGCTTCCTCTCATGCGGATTGAAAGTTGTGTATAAGCCTCAGGGCAACGCCCTGGGCTGGCTTGTGTCGGGCCTTTGGCCCTGCGGCGCTGGTGGTCGCGATTCGCTTCACAGTTTCTAGCGCGCTGTTTTTTCCGCATCCGGATCCTCATCGGGCACCGTCTCGCCGCCGAGCAGTTGGTCGATGTCTTCATCGGAGAGAGCGTCCAGATCCACTTCTTCGACCGCCGGTGCTTCCGCGGCGGGGGCGACAGCCGCTGGCGTGGTCTTGCCGCCCATGTGGCTGGCGATGAGCGTGGCTATTTGGCCGATGGTCCGGGCGCGCATGAGGCTGGTCGGCGGAAGGGCGACGCCGATGGCGGCTTCGAGGGAGTTCTCGATTTCCACGCCCATGAGCGAATCCAAACCGAGGTCGGTGAGCGGCTGATCGTCGCGCAGACTTTCGGGCTTCACGCGCAAAACCGAGCCGACGACTTCGCGCACGGCCTGGCAAATCACGGCCTCCTTTTCCTCCGGCGCGGCGGCCTCGATCTTGGGCCGCCAGTCGCCGGTGGTGCCGCCAGATTCCTGGCCTTCGACCGACGCGAGGATGCGCTCCAGCAAAGGATTCTCCTGCATCGAACGGAAGAACTGCCGCCACTTCGCCCAGTCCACGCGGATCGCCATGACCTGCGTGTTGCCCGCGACGAGCGACGCTTCCATGAGCGACATGACTTCGCCGGGCGATAGCTCCGTCGTGCCCTGCCGCGCGAGGAATTCGGCCACGCGTTCGTTGCGCGCGACGTAGCCTTCGCCGCCGAGCACGCCCCAATTCATCGTGAGCGCGGGCAGGCCGAGCGCGCGGCGGTGGTACGCGAGCGAATCGAGGAACGCGTTCGCCGCGCCGTAGTTTCCCTGCGCCGGATTGCCGAAGATGCTCGAGACGGACGAATACATCACGAAGCAGTCGAGTTTCATGTCGCGCGTGCCCTGATGCAGCAGCCACGCGCCATACGCCTTCGGGGCCATGACGGTGCGCATCCGCTCGCGCGTGAGTGCGGAGAGCGGCGCGTCGTCGATGACCATCGCGAGGTGGAAAAGTCCGCGCAGCGGCTGACCGCCCGCGCGGATTTCGGCGAGCAGCCGGGAGATGTCCTTCGCGGAACCCGCGTCGGCTTTCAAGATGCGCACGCCGACGTCGCGGGCGCGCAGGCTTTCCACAAACGCGACGGCCTCGGGCGTGGCCGCGCCGCTGCGACTGCTGAGCACGAGATGGCGCGCGCCGCATTTCACCAGCCATTCGGCGAGCACTTTGCCGAAGCCGCCGAACGCGCCGGTGATGAGATAGCAGCCGTCCGGCTTGATCGAAAATGGCGCGGGCAGGGGTTCGCCACGCCGCGGGACGAACGGCTGCGCGAAGCCCACGAGGACCTTGCCGATGTGCTTGCCGCCGGCCATCAGGCGGAACGCCGCATCGACGCGGTTCGCGGCGAACGAGCGGTAGGGCAGCGGACGCAGCGCGCCGGCTTCCACGAGCGCGGTGAGCTCACCGAGCATCTCGCGCGTGAGCGCTTCGTCGCCCTGGAAAACGGCGTCCATCGCGACGACGTGGAACGATGCGTTGCGGCGCAAGGCCCAGAGCGGGATGCGGGAGTTTTGGTAGATGTCGCGCTTGCCGATTTCGATGAAGCGGCCGAACTCCGCGAGGCATGACATGCCCATCGGGATCGCTTCTCCGGCGAGCGCGTTGAGGACCACGTCCACGCCGCGCCGGTCGGTGAGTTCCATCACGGCTTCCGCGAAATCGCCGCGCCGCGAATCGATGACGTGTTTCACGCCGAGCGTTTCGAGCAGCTTGCGTTTCGCTGGGCTGCCAGCGCTCGCGATGACGGTCGCGCCGAGGTGGTGCGCGATCTGGATCGCCGCCATGCCGACGCCGCCCGCGCCCGCATGGACGAGCACGCATTCGCCCGCGCGCAGTCGCGCCACATTTTTCAGCGCGTGCCACGAGGTCATGAAGACGACGGGCAAAGTCGCGGCCTCTTCAAACGAGAGTCCGTCCGGAATGCGGCGCACGTCGCCGCCGCGGGCGAGCGTTTGCGTGGCCAGGCCGAAGACCGCGAGGCCGAAGACGCGGTCGCCCGGTTTCACGTGCGTGACGCCCGCGCCGACCGCCGCGACGACTCCGCCGACTTCGTCGCCGAAGATGCGCGCGTCGGGCGCTTCGCCGGGATAAAGCGCGAGCGCCTTGAGCACATCGCGGAAATTCATGCCCGCGGCGCGCACGTCGATGAGCACTTCGCCAGGACCGCACGGCGGCAGCGCGAACGGCGCAAAATGCAGTGTGTCAAGATGCCCGCGTTCGCGGGACACCAGCCGCAGCGGCACGGCGGGATCGAGCGTTTGCTCGGTGACCGGACGGCCACGGCTGAGGCGCTGCACGTAGCGCGCTTCGCCGCGGAAGGCGACTTCGCGCTCGGGGTCCGCGCGCAGGAGTTCGCTCCAGAGCAGGCCGAGATCGGCGGCGGTCGCGGCGGGCGGCAGGTCCACTCCGCGGCAGGAGAAATTGGGATGCTCATTGAGCATCACGCGCAGCAGGCCGACGGCGGGCGCTTGCGCGACGGCGGTGACGATCGGCTCGCGGCCCGCGGGTTGCGCCCCGCGCGTGACGGAGTCGATGCGCAGCTTTTCCACGGGCATCACGTTTTCGAGCGCGTGCGTGAGATGCAGCAGCGCGTCGGTGCCCATGATTGCGTCATCGGCGGCGACCTCGGCGGGCGCGTCCACATTCCAAAGATAGACGATGCGCTCCAGTGGCGCGTCGTCGGCGAAGGTCTGCAAAAGCTGCAGCCAATCTTCCGGCGCTTCCGCGCGCAGCGTGAAGGCGTCCATTTCCGGCGACGCGAATTTTTTCCCGCGATGCGCCACACGGCACCGCGCGCCCGCGGTGCGGAGTCGCGCGGCGAGCTGATCGCCCAGCCCGGATTCGTCCGCGAAGATGAGCCACGATTTTTCCACCGGTGCCTCGACGACCACGTCCAGCGCGGGCGCGGGCTGCCAGGCTTTGCGCGCGAGCAGGCCGATCTGGCCTTCGCCGCCGCTCGGTCCGATGAGTCCCGGCAGCGAGGCTGTTTCGCTGAAGCCCGCCTCGCGCAAGATGCGCTCCCACGTCGCGCGCGGCAGCAGCGGCTGATCGGGACGCAACTCGCGGTCGGTGAAACGCCACCAGCCGCTCGTCAGGCCGAAGACGGTTTCCGTCCACAATTGCGGCGAGGCGGTGTCCATGAAAACGAGGCTGCCGCCGGGCACGAGCAGCTCGTGCAGATGCCCGAGCGCGACGCGCACATCGCTCACGGCGTGCAGCACATTCGTCCCGATGATGAAGTCGAACGAGCCCGCGTCGAAGCCCTGCTCCGTGCCTGGTTTTTCGAGATCGAAAATCTTCGTCTCCACTTCCGGATAGGCCGCGAGCTTCTGCATGGCTCCGGGGAAGAAGCCCGCCGAGACATCGCTGAACGTGTAGGAATGCAGCCCGCGCGTGAGCAGCGGCAGCACCTGCGAACTCAAGCCGCCCGTGCCCGCGCCGATTTCGAGGATGCGCAGGCCACGGCCCTCCGGCAGATGGCGCTCGGCCTCATGCACGGCGGCAGCGATGGCGGCGAGCCAGTGGCTGGTGGAAAGTCCGTCGCCGTAAAACTGATCGAGCAAATCCGCACCGGCGGCGGCGAAGAGCACTTGCACGGCATCTTTTTCGCCGCGCAAGATCGGGCCGAGTTCGGCGCAGTTGCCGGCGCATAGCAGCGCCTCGGGGAGATGGCCGGAATGATGCAGGACAAACGTCCGCAGCGCTTCCGGGGCGGAGTCCGCGGCGGTGGAAAACTTCGCCGTCGGGCGGTAGCCGGACGTTTTTCCTTCGAGCAGTCCGCATTTCACCAAACTCGCCATCAGTCGCTCGAAAACGGGGCGCATCGGCGCGGCGACGTGCAGCGACTCGGCGGTGAATTTCGCGCCGGGCGTCGCGCCCATTTCGCGCAGACCGCGGGCGAGATGCTGCGCGGCGAGGTCGTCGCCCGCGGCCATGCCGGCTTCGAGTTCGGCGCGTCCGCGAGTGGCGATCACGGCTTCCAGCGCTCCGCGCGCGGCCTCGTGCAGACTCGCCAGCGGGCGCGGCTGCGCGGCCAGGGAAGGCGCGGTGTTCGGCGTGCGCTCCCAATCGACGTTATATATTACATCGCGCGTGCCTCCCGGCGCGCCGGTGCGGCGGACGCCGGTGACGCTGATCGCGCGGAAGCCATCGACGAGCACGCACGGCTTTCCCTCTTCGTCATACAGACCGATGCGGCCTTCGACGAATTCGCTGTTGCACTGCAACACGCTGGCGCGGACGCGGCTGGATGCGCCGGGCGAGCGGAGGAAAAGGATGCGCGCAAAACGCACGGGCAGTTTCATGCGCGAGCGGCGATCTTCCACGGTCGCAGCGCCCGCGGAGAAAATCTGCAACGCGCCGTCGAAAAGCACGGGGTGCAGCGGATACTCGCCCGCGCGGTCGGCGATGGCGTCGGAGAGCGAAACTTTTCCCGACGATTTGCCCGCGCCCGTGGCCAGCTCGCGGATCGGCCGGAACTCGTCGCCGTAACGCAATCCGAGATCGCTCATGTAGCGGTAGAAACCTTCCACCTCGACGGGATCGCCCTCGAGCGCCGCGCATTCCGAAGCAGCGAACGGCGACTCCGTGCGCTCGCCGCGCATCGAGCCGACGACATGCCGCGACCACGCCGCGCCTTGATCGAAACGGCTCTGGATCGCGAAGGTGCGCTCGTTCGGATCGTAGGAAAGTTCGAGGTGAACGCCCGACGCGGGGTCGGGCAGAATGAGCGGTTTGCGAATCTCAAAATCCTCGACCACGAACGCGTGACCGGGGAACAACTGCACGCCCGCCTCCAGCACCATATCGACAAACGCCGCGGCGGGAAAAATGACGTGGCT
>JANNVF010000110.1:0-2073 GCA_031414315.1 Hyphomonadaceae bacterium
CTTGCGAGGCCTCAATGTTACCTGCTAGCGGCGCTTTGTGCCCGTGAGTAAGATGATGAGCATCTCACCGTTCCGACCGAAATTGGCCCGATACTCAGGCCCTGTATCGATCCGAAACTCTTGCGCCCCCGCGACAGCTACTTTGGTGTTCGAAAGATAGCCTTGCGCTATCCTGGTCAACGCGATCGTCACTCCTGCCGCAGCATTTTCGTCGAGATCGTTGAACCAGCCGCGAAGGGGCTCGGCCCATCGCTGTCGAGATCTCTAATTACTTAGAGTGAGCTCTGCTTCTAGCCGGCCGTGTTCGATTCCGCCGCGCGGCCGGTCGATCGTCGCCTTGTCTGGTGGGGCAGGGATCGGCTCCACTCCGGTTGTTGGTAGGAATGTGGCGATCGGGCGCGACGTGGCCCTTTTGCGTCATTGGCCGCGCGGATTGCGTGCAGCCAATGCGACCAATAGGATCAATGCTGGGGCAACTTAGGGGCTCGGATGACACTTGCCGAGCTATCGGACATCTCGCAGGCGCTCGGCGCGCTTGCCGTCTTCGCGTCGCTGATCTTCGTGGGTATCCAGATTCGTCAGAACACGTCCGCGACGCGAGCCGCCTCACACCATGCTGTCTCGGACTCGTTCAACGAGCTCAACCGCATGTTCGCCGAGAGCGCGGAGGTCACGCGGATTTTCATCGCCGGCCGGCAGGATCGGCAGGCGCTGACGGAGGAAGAGCGCTGGCGCTTCGATT
Source organism: Hyphomonadaceae bacterium (assembly GCA_031414315.1). Classification (GTDB taxonomy): domain Bacteria; phylum Pseudomonadota; class Alphaproteobacteria; order Caulobacterales; family Aquidulcibacteraceae; genus VFBF01. Next base: position 743 of record JANNVF010000110.1, read on the forward strand.
CGGCCATGCGCGCGTACATGCACGTCTGCGAGACCATGTTCATTCAGGCCGGCCTCGGCGTCGGCGACAAGGGAATTTGGTTCGCCGAACAGGAGGGCATCCGGGCGATCCTGACCTTTCCGGGCACGCGCGAATGGTGGGCCGAGAACCCCTACGGCTTCTGCGCCGAGTTTCGCGCCTTCGTCGCGACGCTGGCGCTCGCCGCGGAGACACCGCAATGACCCTCGAAAGCCTCAACTACATAGCGCAGACCATTGCGTCCTTCGCGGTCGTCGGCTCGCTCATCTATCTGGCGATCCAGACCCGGCAGGCCAACGAGCAGACCAGACTGAACACGCAGGCGCTGAACGCCTCGGCGGGGTTTCAGGCCACCCACTCCTGGGGAGAGTTCAACGAAGTCTCCATGAGCGCGTCGGCCGAGCAGATCGCCAGTGTCCTGAGGGCCTACAACTCGGAAACGACCTGGGAGGATTTCGCCGACGTCGAACGATTCTGGATCATCATCGCGCACAGGGCGCTCTTCCAGAAGCTGGAAGGCCAGTACTTCCTCTACGAGTACGGCAGTCTCCACGCCGCCATCTGGGAAAAGCGTCGGGACTGGGCCGCCGGCCTGATCAAGCTACCGTTCTTCCAACGATGGTGGGCGTTCGACAAATCCCAGAACATCTGGACCGACGAATTCATCGCCGCCATCGAAGACGCACGCGACGCGAGCGCCGTCGTGCCCTGGCTGATTGACCCCGCGGGCGGGCCGCCTCCGGGACAGGCTGCGGCAAAGCCATGACGCTCGAGAACATCAACTACGTCGCGCAGACGATTGGCGTCGTCGCCATCCTTGCCTCGCTCATCTTTCTCGCCATCCAGGTTCGCCACAACGCCGCGACCACGCGCGCGCAGGTGCACCAGCAGATTTCGGATGCGTTCACGGCGTACCTAGAGACAATGGCCAATCACTCCGCCGTCGTTTTTGCCGGAACGACCAGCAAACAAGGCATGGACGCGCTGTCGGATGAGGAATTGCTGCGGTTCTCCTTCATTATGGCGGGCTTGTTTAAAATCTGGGAGAACGCCTTCTACCAGCACAGGAGCGGCTTCCTCGACGAACGCACCTGGGCGTCCAACGTCGTGTGGATGATGACCTGGTTCCACATGCCTGGCACGCAGACGTGGTGGCGCGTGCGCAAAAACCTCTTCGCCACAGAGTTTCAGACCTTTCTTGAGGCATCGGCATCGCCAGGCGAACAACAGTCGATATCGGGGAGGTTGCGCGACGCCGCACGGGCGGCCATCGAGACCCCAGCCTGAAGCGCGCAAAGGCGCGGGCAGCATGA
>JANNVF010000111.1:0-2706 GCA_031414315.1 Hyphomonadaceae bacterium
CGACTTGCAGTAAAGCGTGATAGTCCTCGCCCTCGCTCTGCTGCAGGGAAAAGAGCGTCCCGGCAAAGGTGCGACCCGACACTGCAGGCAGCGGGCCGATCGGGCGGAGGTTGTCGAAAGCGACCTTCGCCGAGGCTGCGTCGGGCAGCACGAAGCCGAGTCGCAGCGTCTGCCGGCCCGGCGAGAGGACGAACCATGGATGATTGCCCCCGTGCGGCGCGGGTTTGATGAAGGTGCCGTCGAACGGCGGCGAGAATGTGTCGGCCAGCGCCGCCTCCGTGGCGTCGGGAAGGCGGCGTCCATCGAGCACGACGCGCAACTCTGCGTAGCCCCGCGCGACGTCGGTGGTCACGTCCACGACGACGACGTTGCCCCTCACTTCCACGGGCTTCACGTCGAAGCTCGTAACACCCGATGGCCAGCCGGTTTCGCGAGTGAACTTCACGACCAGCATCCCAATGAACAGCACCGGCACCAGCAGCAGGAGCGTGGCGTATTTGAATGGCGGGCGAAGCGGCTGAATCGGTGGCGGGAGGTCTGTGCCCGCGCCGCTCCGGCGCTGGATGCGCACGAGCATTCCCCCGCCGACGAGGGCGAGCAGCAAACCTGTGGCGAGGAGCGACACGGCCCGCCACGAATGTGGGTCCACCTGCTCGTTTCCAGCAGCCGTCAGTGCCGCGAAGAGTCGCTTCATGTCCGCCTGCAGACTCGCGGAACGCTGCTCATACATGCGCTGCTCTTCGCGAGCCTGCGCGCGGGTTTCCTCCCGCTCGGCGCTGTTGCCCGCACGCGAAGCCGCGCGGCCCGCGACCGCGTTGGCCTCGCCCATTTGAGTGCTCAGACTCATCGTGCCCTCTTGGAGCGTCTTGATGTATTTCATGTGGCTCTCCGCAGCCGCCAGGATCGAGGCGTTGTGCAACCGGATTCCAGCGAAGGGAATGACGATCCCAAGCAGGAGCAATATGAGCGCGAGCGCGATGGAACTGACCGCGGCCGGTGATGTCGTGGTGCGCACCGCGGCCGGGTTCGCAATCGTCTCCACCTGTGTGCGAAAATCCGCCGCCGTCTGAAAGCGCAGTTCCGGCTTCGATTCCAGCGCGCGCAGAACGATCTCATCGAGCCGCACGTCGATCTGCACTTTGCGCGAAGGCGGCTGCAACTTGCCGGCGGGAAGTTCGCCGGTGAGCAGTTCGTAAAGCACCACGCCGAGCGAGTAGATGTCCGCGCGATGATCGGTGCGGCGATGCTCCTTCTGCTCGGGTGCCATGTATTGCGGCGTGCCGGCGGGTTGCGACTCCGCCGCACCCAAGACGCCGTCCTGCTCGCCGAGCATCTTCGCCACGCCGAAGTCCGCGATCTTCACGCGTCCGTCTTTGTCGAGCAGCAGATTCTCCGGCTTGATGTCGCGATGCACGATGCCGTGCTCATGCGCGAATTGCAGCGCCTCGCACACCGGCGGCACGACGGCCAGCGCCTGCTCCGGCGTGAAGCGACCGACCTGCATCGCCTGCCGCAGATTCACGCCGTCCACGAACTCCATCAGCAGATAGAAAAATCCGCCCGCCTGCCCGAAGTCGTGGATGGTCACGATGTTCGGGTGATTCAGCGTTGCGAGCGCCTTCGCCTCCTGCGCAAACCGCTCCGCAAACTTCGCATCGCCCACGCGCTCCGGCGCGAGCAGCTTCAGCGCGACGAGCCGCCCGAGCGAAGTCTGCCGCGCTTTGTAAACGACGCCCATCCCGCCGCGCCCGAGGCACTCGATGATTTCGAGCTGCGGAAAATGCGGCGCGAGTTCCTCCGGCGTCGGCGCGGGCTGCTGCGGCGCACCATCGGTCACGGTGTCGCCCGTGAAATTCAGCGCCATGATGCATCGCGGGCACAGCCCGGCGGGTGCATCGGTCGGAAGCACCGCGTGGCACTTCGGGCAGGTCGGCGCGGATGATGGGTTCATGCCAAATGAATTACCGGTCCATCTCCGCTTGTTACAAACACGCCGCGAGATGGCGCATTTCCGCATCGAGATCCGCGCCGTCGCTCACCGTCTGCGCGACCTCCTCGCGGAACACCTCGCGAAAGCGTTTTCGCAACCGATGCACCGCCACACGCGCCGCGCCCTCGCTGCCGCCGAGCCGCGCGGCGATCACGGCGTAGTCGAGCGAACCGCGATCGGCCATCAGGCATTCCTTCAACGCATCGAAATCGCCTGGCCTGCCCGCATCCGCGAATTCCGCGCTCAGCCGCCCGATCGTGAGATTCAACAAAGTCAGCGCCCACTGCCGGTCGAACGCCGCATCCGCCGCGTGCGCCGGCGCGGCATCCGCCGCGTATCGGCTCTCCGCGATCGCCGTGTCGAGTTGCAGCGGTGCCTGCGCGCCACCGCGTTTTTCCGCCGAAGCGCGACGCCATTCCTTCGCCATGAAGTTCTTGAAAGCCACGATGAGAAACGTCCGCAGCTTTCCCTTCTCGCGATCCGCATCCGCGAGCCATCGATGCGCCAGCAACCGCGCGAAAAACTCCTGCGTCAAATCCTGCGCATCGTGCGCCGCCTGCCCGCTCCGCCGCGCGAACGCGTAAAGCGGATACCAATACGCGCGGCACAATTCATCCAGCGCCCCCGCCGCGCCCGGCGTCTCGCGCTGCGTGGCGGCGAGCACGACCGACCAGCGCGTGTTGGGAAACGCGGGCGATTGTGCGGTGGAGGGATGC
>JANNVF010000112.1:0-1776 GCA_031414315.1 Hyphomonadaceae bacterium
CGATGGCTTCGTGTCCCACGTTGCGGTTTTTCGCGACATTGAAGTCTTCGACATCCGGCCACTCACCACCAGCTTGGCCCGCATCCACTTCCGCCAGCTCGATATCATGAGTGGCGATAGATCCTTGGACGCATACACCGATAGCCTGTCCTGCCTGCACGCGCTAGAACATTTCGGATTGGGACGTTACGGCGATCCCGTAGATTATCAAGGGCATGTGCTGGGGCTGAGGAACATGGCGCGCATGGTCAAGCCTGGAGGCAGGCTGTACCTGTCTGCTCCGATTTCCCAAACGCAGCGTTTCGAGTTCGATGGGCAGCGGGTGTTCGCACTGCCATACCTCCTGAAGTTGGTCCACGCTGAACGATTTGATGTCTTGAGCTTTGCCTATGTGGACGATGCAGGCCAATTGCACACAGAGGTCGCATGGTCGGGCACCGAGGCCGAGAAGACTTTCGCATTGATGTACGGCTGCGGCATTCTCGAGCTTGGAAAGCGGAAGTGACGGACTTGGTACTCGGGGGCGATTACTTCGAATTGCGCTGTCCGACCGATGGCGCTTCGCTCGTCGGCGAGGGTACTGCACTCATGTGCTCGGCTTGCGCCAAGCGATATCCGATTTCGGAAGGTGTGATCCGCCTGCTCAAGGACACGGACCCCTTCTACGAGGGCGCCTACACCAACCAGATTTTCTACGTCCCGCGGGGGCAGTCCTTCTGGAGCGAGTTGCCACTCTGGGTCATCGCCAACGGCTATTTGTGGAATGTGCGCAAATACGTGCCGCGCGGCAGCCGTGTTGCCGAGATGGGCTGCGCTGCCGGCGTCGACTGGTTCGGCAAGGCCTATTCAATGATCGGCGTTGACGTATCGCATTCGGGCCTCGCCATCGCCGCCCGAAAATACGCCCTTTGCCTACAGACCGCCGATCTCGCCGCCATACCCGACGCCTCCCTAGACGCGGTAATCAGCTCCTACTTCTGGGAGCACATGCCGGCTGAAGTGAAGGAGAAACTAACGGCCGACATCAGGCGCGCTCTGAAGCCCGGCGGCTATGTCGTGTTTCTCTATGACGTCGAGACCAGCAACCCGCTGATCACCTGGATCCGCGGCTTAATACCCGACCTCTATCAGAAACTGTTCATCGAAGGCGACGGGCACCTCGGTTATGAGCCGATCGACGTCAACGAGCAGCGCTTCGCTCGCCACGGCTTTGAGCTGATCCTCTCCAATCCCATGGAGCGGACGCCGCTGCAGAGTACGAGTGTCTATAAGAAGATGAAACTCTGGGGCGGAGCGCCTCGCCTTGTCGGGCGCCTGACTGCCTTTTTGGATTGGGCGCCTGTCGCCAAGCCGTACTGGGCGTTCCTGCGGCTGATCGACGAGACTGTCGGCCGGTTGTTCCCGCGCAGCTGGGGTCGCATCGTGATCACGGTCGCAAAAAAGCCGTCCGTCTGATGAACTTCGCCGCCAAGCCTCTCGACTTCACAAGGACCATAACCATATCACGCCCAAGCGAAGAATCGATCGTGACTCCGACCAGGGAGCTGGTGTCGCTGAGCTGCCTCGTCATGATCTATCTTGCCGCCTCTGCGATCGGGGGCGATATCGCTCTGTGGCTGCGCACAATCGCCGGCCCTGTCATTCTCACGACGATTCTCTTGGCCGGCGCCACGCAAATGATCCTCAAGGACGTCGCGGCGTTGTGGACCGCATTGTTCTGGTTCCGCCTCTCGTCCGCCATCTATTTCGGCATTGGCAATCTGGCGCCATTCGTCC
>JANNVF010000113.1:0-3802 GCA_031414315.1 Hyphomonadaceae bacterium
GCACCGCTGCAACCGCAGCGGGCGACTCCGCGGATTTCGCGAAGGTCGCCGCCAGCATCCTGGGAGACGAGGCGCCAATTGGTGTCGAGTGGTCGACACGAACGGACCTCCCCTGCTCGCCCGAAGTCCGCGCGCGCGACCGTAAGGCGGGGAAGATGGCCATGGTCGGTTACTCCGCCAGCGAGATTGCTGACGTGCTGGCGGGTCACCTGACGATGGGGGATCTGAACCAGACGCGGTTGCGGTTGATGGCGGGTCAGCCGCGCGTGGTGGTGGCGGATTTTCTCGACGCGCGCTGGCGCGACTTGACACCGGCGGCCATGCCGACGGCGGTCGTGATGCGAGCGCCGCAGTTGAACCTGCCGATGGACCTCGATGCGGAGCTCGCTTTCCTCGCGACTCGCCATCGCGTTCCGACAGCGCTGGTGCGCGCTGGTTGCCGCTGAATCTGGCGGCAATGCGCGGGCGAGATCATCCGCCGGCGCGATCGGCTTGATGCAGTTGATGCCGGCTACCGCGGCCGCGCTTGGCGTGGATCCCTGGCAGCCACGCGAGAACCTGCGCGGCGGAGTCACATATCTGGGCGGGCTGCTCCGCGAATACGGGGAGAACGCGCGACTGGCGCTGATTGCCTACAACGCCGGTCCCCAGCACGCGAACCGGGTGCGGGCCGGGAGCGCGGTCGCCTACAGGGAGACCCGCAAGTACCTTGACGCCATCGCTACCCACTACCCACTCCCATAAACAGGAGATCAAGAGAAATAGACAGGAGATCAAAAGGCCAGGAGAAGTTGATTACTTCTGATCTCCTACCCTCCTGTTGATTCCCCCTGTTTCCTGTGTATCGTGGGGCATGTCTTCACAACGCTGGTTCAGTTTCGTCCCCTTCCTGATCCTCCTGTTAGCGGCGGTGTCGTCGGCCCAAACGACGGTTAATCGCGATCTCCTGGCGGTGGTCCAGGCGCAGGCCGACGCGCAACGCACTTTCGATCAAAAGGCCCTGGATCGCCTGCTGGCCGACGACTACGTCGAGGTCTCGCCGGTTGGCGACGTGGACTCGCGCGCCGAGGTGCTGGGCTTCTACACCGCCGAGGCCCGAGCCAAGGTGCCAATGCTCCCTTCGTCGGTGGTGTTGGATGAGCCCAAGATCCGCGTTGATGGTGATCACGCTGTCGTCATCGTCCGGGAAACCATCAACATGGAGGTGGGCGGCGTCGCACGCACGGTGACCATGCGCGTCACGGCTCAGCTGCGGAAAGTGGCGGGCGCTTGGAAGATCTCGTCGGCGCAGTACACGCCAATCCCGCCCCCGCGCAAGTAACAGGAGAAGAGGAGAACCCTCCTGTTATCTCCTTACCTCCATCCCTCTTGATCTCCTGTGAGCCCCCGGGGGACACTCCCGCCATGGCGACCATCACCCTGCGGGTGAACGGCAAGGCTCACACGGTTGACGTCGAGCCTTCCACTCCCCTCTTGTATGTCCTTCGCAACGACCTCGACCTGTCGGGTCCGCGCTTTGGCTGTGGGCTGGGTCAATGCGGCGCGTGCACCGTGCTGATCAAGGGCGAGGCGGTGCGCAGTTGCATCAGGCCCGTGTCGGCGGTGGGCAGCGACGAGGTCACCACGCTCGAGGGCCTGGCGCTGGGCGGCAAGCTCCATCCCATTCAGCAGGCGTGGATTGACGAGCAGGTGCCGCAGTGCGGGTTCTGCCAGAACGGCCAGATTCTCACCGCCAAGGCGCTGCTCGACAAGACGCCGAACCCCACCGACGCGCAGATTCGCCAGGGCATGAACGGCACGCTGTGCCGATGCATGACTTATTACAGGATTCAAGCGGCCATTAAGCTCGCTGTGCGGAGGCTCGCATGACCCGCCTTCGCCAAACAACGGCTTCGGCGCGGCAAGGGCCGGGCCGCCGGGAGTTTCTCAAGACGTCGGGATACTTAATCGTGTCGGGAGGGCTTCTATCGCTCGCGCCTGAACAATTGCTCGCGCAGGCGTCGGGATCCGGAGCCGGACCCTACCCGGATCCTGACTTCCTGCAGCTCGACTCGTGGATCGTCATCCGCGCCGACAACACGGCCACCTTCTTTGTCGGCAAGACCGATCTTGGTCAGGGCACCGGGACGGCGTTCCGGCAGATCATGTCGGACGAGCTCGACATCGCCTTCGACAAGACCAGCTGTGTCATGGGCAGCACGCACAACACCGTCGATCAAGGTGGATCGGGCGGATCCGATGCGCTGCAGACCGATGGCTATCCAATGCGCCGGGTCGCGGCTGAAGCGCGTCGCGTGTTGCTGGAGATGGCATCGAAGGAGCTCGGCGTTCCGGTATCGCGCCTGGCCGTCAGCGACGGCATCATCTCCGTCACCGAGGACAACACCACCGGCGTCGGCTCTCTCAGCTACGGCGATCTGATCGGCGGCAAGAAGTTCAACGTCACGTTGACCGGCCGGAACACCGATGCGACCACCGGCATTGCGCCGTTGAAGTCGGTGCGCGACATGAAGAACGTGGGCAAGTCGCCGCAGCGCTACGACATTCCGCCCAAGGTGGATGGCACCAACAAGTGGGCGGTGGACGTGAAGCTGCCCGGCATGGTGCACGCGCGCAACGTGAAGCCGCCGGTGGCGGGCGCGACGCTGGTCAGCATCGACGAATCGTCCATCCGCAGTATCCCGGGCTTCGTGAAGGTGGTGAGCAAGGGCAACTACGTCGCGGTGGTGTTCGAGCGCGAGGAGAACGCCATTCGCGCGGCGCGGCAGCTCAAGGTGGAGTGGAAGAAGCCGGCGACGGCGCCCTTCCCCACTTCCGAGAACCTGTTCACCTACATGCGATCGGCCACGCCGTCATCCACCGGCAAGCCGGTTGAGACGGGCAACGTGGATGCTGCCTTCGCCGGTGCCGCGTCTGTAATCGAGGCGGAGTACGACGTTCCGTTCCAGGGTCACACTTCGTTTGGTCCCGCGCATGCGATGGCGGATCCGTCGAACGGGCAGATGACTATTTACACCAACGACATGAAGTCGTATGGCATGCGCAACGGCGTGGCGGAGTTCCTGGGTATGCCGCGCGACCGCGTGCGCGTGATCTGGATGGAGGGTCCGCAGGGCTACGGGCGCACGGCGGCGGACGATGCGGGGTTTGAGGCGGCGTATCTTGCGAAGGAGATCGGCCGGCCGGTGAGGGTGCAGTGGAGCCGCGCGGAAGAGACGGCGTGGGACACCAAGGGTCCGGCCTATGCCTTCAAGATGCGCGGCGGTCTCGACGCGTCCGGTAATGTCGTCGCGCTGCATTACGACGCGTGCGCGGCGGATCACAATCATCTGGGCTACAACGAGCACGAGACGGTGCTGATCTCGCAGCTGATGGGCACGCGCAAGAGCCCAATCTCGCAGGGTCGCGCCTCGTTGCCGTCAGACATGTATGCCATCCCCAATCGCCGACAGACGACGCGGGTGGTGCCGTTGCCCATGCCGTTCGAGACGCCTCTTCGCACGGGCAACCTGCGCGACCCCGACGGCCCGCAAGTGCAGTTCGCGCTCGAGTCGTTCATCGACGAGCTCGCGGCCAAGGCGAAGGCGGATCCGGTGGAGTTCCGCCTGCGAATGCTGCAGGCCAGCACGCAGGAAGACAGCGGCTTCAAGCGCGCGCGCTCCATTGCGTGCATCAAGGCCGCCGCCGCGAAGTTCGGCTGGGATCCAAGGCCCTCGCCTCACCCCCCCCAACCCCCCCAACACCCCCCACAGACCCGGAAATGGCAACACAAACCCAAACCCCCCCCAAACCGCGGGCCCCC
>JANNVF010000114.1:0-12116 GCA_031414315.1 Hyphomonadaceae bacterium
CGCGGACGCGCCGAACTTGGCCGTCAGCGGCAGGGAGGCGCCGTCGTTGGAGACGGTCAGGCGGACCATCAGCGTCAGGTCCCTGGCGCGGCCGGTCTCGTCGAGGATCTTGTCCAGCTCGTCCTCGGTATCGAGCACGAAGGTGCGCACGCCGTAGTCGTGGTAGGCGCGCGTGATCGCGCGGCGCGACTTCACCGGGTGCATGAACGCGAGTTTCGCCTCCGGCCCGAAGCGTTCCGCGACCAGACGCACTTCCGTCTCGGACGCGACGTCGAAGCCGCGCACGCCGGACGCCCAGAGCGCATCGAGCACCCATGGCGACGGGTTCGCCTTGACGGCGTAAAATACCTCTCCCGGGAAATTCTCCCGGAACCACGTTCCCGCAGCTGTCACCCGGTGCGGTCGCGCAATCGCCAGCGGCCCTTCGGGCGCAAGCACGCGGACAGCGTCCAACGGCGACGGAAAGATAAGCGACTGGATGTTTTCCATCCGGCGGCCCCCTCTGTCTCGGAGCCCCACGGACGCAACTGTCCAAGGTGTGGAGCGATGTTAAACCCAGGCCGGCGTTAGTCGGACATGCCTAATTGTCAGGTCCGCACCCTTCGCCGTCTTCTAGGCCCTTGCAGGAACACCTGGGGGCTTTGGGACGGGAGCTTACGCCGGAGGCCGTGCCATCATCCTCTGCTCGAGGCGACAGTCGGTCCCCGTGTGGCCTGGGCCGAGGGGTACGTTAGTGGACGCTGTTTCCAGGTCCGCCGGTGGACGCGACATAAGAGACGCGACCCCCGATGTAAAGCGGAAATGTAGCCCGCCTCAATTTCAACGCCGCCCATGGCCGCCAAAGGCTTGGCGAGCGCCAGAGGTTTACGGAATGTGAACGCGGCCGGCGTGTATTCATGTGTCTTAACAGACACGCTCTCGCGCCGCGCACGCGCTGTCACGTAACCGTCGCCAATCATTCAACGTGCCGTCATCGACCGCCTCTAAGGCCCCGCTATCCGCCGGAAACTGGCGGGACGTCCGCAACGGCGGGCTTTGGGGCACTCAGATATTTTCGAGGGAATACGATGCGGAATTCAAAATTCTTGCGCGGCGTGGCGCTTGCCGCGCTCGCCACCACTGCGGGCGTCAGCGCCGCTGAAGCCCAACAAACCGCCACGCCGGCGCCGACCCTAACCACCTCCTGGTCGGGTGGCTCGCCGCGGGTGTCCGAGGAGGACCGCCAGTTCAAGGTGACCGGCCGGATCCAGTACGACCTCTACAACGTCTCGGCCGACTTTCCGGGAACGGCGAACGACCTTGACTACACCCAGACCGACACCCGCCGCGTGTTTCTCGGCGTCGCCGGCCGCTACACGGACGCGTTCCGGTATGACATCAAGCTCGCCTACACCCCGAACGCCGGCACGGTGACGCTGGACGATGCGTTCCTGGAATACGTCAACCATGATTTCTCGGTGATCATCGGCCAGAACAACGCCGTGTCGCCGATGGAAGACCGCACCTCGTCGGTCAACATCCCGTTTAACGAACGCTCCTCGTATATCAACGCGTTCGGCTTCACCAAGAAGATGGGCATCGCGGTCGTCACCAACGGCGGCAACTGGCATGCGGGCGTCGCGCTGCACGGCGGCGATCTCGGCGGCGGCGTGGAAATTGAAAACCGCGACGAAGAATTCTCCGTTATCACCCGCGGCACCTGGGCGCCGTACTACCAGAACACGCCGGACGGCATGCGCCTCCTGCACATGGGCGCCACCGCCCGCGTCCGCGACAACGGTGGCGCACCGCCGACCGGCCCGAACGCCAACAGCAACGCGGGCTTCCAGTACCGCGCTCGTCCGGATGTCGGATTCAACACACGCTTCGTGGACACCGGCGCCTTTGCGGACCGGGACACGTTCCTTGGTGTCGAGGCCGCAGGTCAGTGGGACCAGTTCGGGTTCAACGGCGAGTATGGCGTTCTTCACGCAACACCCAACACCGGTACGCCGGCGGCGCGCGAAGAGCGTGAATTCTCCGGCGGCTATTTCGATCTCTTCTGGTCACCGACCGGCGAGAGCCGCACCTACAACGCAGCGGACGGCAGCTTCGGCAAGACCCGCATCCGCCGCACCCTTGGTTCGGATGGCGGTATCGGCCACGTGATGCTCGGCGCTCGCTACGAATACATCGATCTGACCGACGGCCCGACGCCGGCGATCCAGACGACGGGCGGCAAACAGCAGTCCTATGTCGGCCAGATCACCTGGATGCCGATCACGTTCGTCAAGTTCCAACTTGATTACTCCAAGCACGACATCCGGCGCGCGGCGACATTCCCGGCCGCGTCGGTGACTGGCGATGCGGACGTCATCACATTCCGGACGCAGCTCGACTGGTAAGAGACGCTCGTATCTGCGGATACAGAACGAATTCAGGAGAAGTTACATGTTTCACTTCAAAACCAAATCGCTGCTGTCGGGCGCCCGCGCGCTCACGGCTGTGGTCGCTCTCTTAGCGGTCGGCGTAGGCATTGCCGCCGCCGATGAAATGACCGGAGCGGGCGCGACGTTCCCAGCGCCGATCTACACCAAGTGGGCTGAGCAGTACGCCGCGTCCGGCGGTGACGCGCTCAACTATCAGGCGATCGGCTCGGGCGCCGGCGTCACGCAGATCATCAACCGCACCGTGGATTTCGGCGCGTCGGACACGGCGGTTGCGCCGGAGCGTCTGGCCAGCCAGAATCTGCTGCAGTTCCCGGCGGTGATCGGCGGCGTCGTCGTCGTCGTGAACATTCCTGGCGTCGACGGCAACGCGCTGAAGCTCACGGGCCCGATCGTCGCTGACATCTACCTCGGCCGCATCCGCATGTGGAACGACCGTCGCATCGCGGCGCTCAACACCGGCGTGACCCTGCCGGCGATCGCCATCGCGCCAGCCTACCGCGCCGACTCCTCGGGCACGACCAACATTTTCACCAGCTACGTCGCTTCCGTGAGCCTGCCGTTCCAGACCGGCATCGGCGCCGGCAACTCGGTTGCCTGGAAGACCGGCATCGGCGCGCCGGGCAACGCGGGCGTTGCGGGTGCAGTGAAGAACAGCCGTGGCGGCATCGGTTACGTGGAATACGCCTACGCCACCGAGAACCGCATGCAGGCCCCCAGCCTGCAGAATCGTTCCGGCCAGTTCGTGCGTCCGGCCACTGCGGCTTTCGCCGCGTCGGCGGCCACGGCCAACTGGAACGGCGCGCCGAACATGGCGGTCAGCATGATCAACACCATCGGCGCGGCCAACTGGCCGATCGTCGGACCGACCTACATCCTGCTGCCGAAGAACCCCAACGACTCCGCGCGTTCGCTCGCGGTCATGAAGTTCTTCGACTGGGCGTTCAAGAACGGCCAACCGGCTGCGGACCAGCTTCACTACGTGATGCTGCCGGCGGCAGTGCAGGCGACGGTTCGCCAGCGCTTCACGCAGGTCCGCTCGGGCGGCCAGCCTGTCTGGCGCTAGTCACGGACACAGCACGAGGGAGGGCGGAGCCGGATCGGTTCCGCCCTCTTTGTGCGCGCTCCCGGAAATGGCAGAAAGCCACTCATGAGTACGATTCCACTCGACGGCTCGCGCCGGTTCCAGTTCGGCGAGGCGGCATTCCGCACCGTGCTCGTCGCGGCCGCTTCGGTCGTGCTGGTGACGCTCGGCGCGATCCTGATCATCCTGTTCGCCTCCGCGCAGGTGGCGTTCCAGAAATTCGGCGTCGACTTCGTCTGGCTCAACCAGTGGGATCCGGTCCGCGAACTCTATGGTGCGGCGCCAGCCATCGTCGGCACGCTGACGACTTCCGCGCTCGCACTTCTGATGGCCTGGCCGATCGGCTTCGGCATCGCCTACGCGCTCACCGAAACCTGTCCGCGACCGCTGCGCGGGCCACTTGGCGTATTGGTCGAGCTGCTCGCGGCGGTGCCCAGCATTGTCTACGGCATGTGGGGCGTCTTCGTGCTGGCGCCGATCATGGCCAACACCGTGCAGCCGTGGCTCACGTCGTCGTTCGCGTTCCTGCCGCCGATTGGGGAGTTCTACTGGTTTTCCGCCGCGCCCATGGGCGTGGGCCTGTTCACCGCGAGCGTCGTGCTCGCGATCATGATCCTGCCGTTCATCGCAGCGGCCTCGCGCGACGTGCTGCAGACGACGCCCCAACTGCTCAAGGACGGTGGCTACGCGCTGGGCGCCACGCGCTGGGAAGTGATGACGGGTGTGGTTATTCCAGCCGTGCGCGGTTCGCTGTTCGGCGCGGTCTTCCTCGGCCTCGGCCGTGCGCTCGGCGAAACGATGGCGGTGACGTTCGTGATCGGCAACGCCAACCGGCTGCCGGACAGCTTTTTTGCGCCATCGGCGAGCATCGCCTCCATCGTCGCGAATGAATTTCCCGACGCGGACCAGGGCTCGCTGAAGCTCGCGTCGCTGTTCGCGCTGGGCTTCATCCTGTTTGTGGTGTCGTTCTTTGTCCTGGCGCTCGCGCGCCTGCTGCTGCGACAGGGGCGCATGGCATGAGCCTGAAAGCTTTCAACCACGCCAAGTACGTCCGCCGCCGCGTCCTGTCCGGCGTGATGAACGTGCTGTGCATGCTGGCGGCCGGCATCGGCCTGCTGTTTCTCGGCTCGATCCTGCTGACGCTGGTGCAGAAGGGGATGGCGGGCCTTGCACCCACGGTCTTCACCAATCCCATGAAGACGCCGGGACAGGACGGCGGTCTCGCCAACGCCATCGTCGGCACGCTGATCCAGACCGGCCTCGGCACGCTGATCGGCGCGCCGCTCGGCATGGCGGTGGGCGTCTATCTTTCGGAAGTGGGCCGCGACAGCCGCTTTGCTTCGTTGGTGCGGTTCGTGAACGATATCCTGCTGAGCGCACCCTCGGTGCTGATCGGTCTGTTCGTCTACCAGATCGTCGTGGTGCCGATGGGCGGGTTCTCCGCGATCGCGGGCTCGATCGCGCTCGCGCTGCTGGCCATGCCCGTAATCGCGCGCACGACGGAAGACATCATGAAGCTGGTGCCGGACGGCTACCGCGAGGGCTCCACCGCGCTTGGCGCGCGTGAGAGCGTGACGGTGAACCGTGTGATCATCCCGGCGGCGTTCGGCGGCATTCTCACCGGCATCCTGCTCGCGGTGGCGCGCATCTCCGGGGAAACCGCGCCGCTCATCTTCACTTCGCTCGGCAGCACCAACTGGTCGGAAAGCCTGACGCGGCCGATGGCCAGCCTGCCGATCGCGATCTACCGCTACGCGTCGAGCCCCTACGAAGAGTGGGTGAACCTCGCGTGGACGGGCGCTCTGATCATCACGATGGGCGTGCTGGCGCTGAACATCGCCAGCCGCGTGTCGCACTACCTTGTGACACGGGACCGCTAGAGTTCGGCGCTGGGTTCTGGCGCGGCCTGGGCGAGCGGGTTCTTCCGCCGCCACCGGATGGCGCGCAGGCGCCGCCAGAAGCGCTTCTTCTCGGGCTTCGGCAGCGGCTGCAGATTGTGGAGGAAATCCTCCGCGCAGGCCCGCCAGGAGAACTTCTCCGCGTAGGCCCGCGTCACGCCGCGATCCATCTTCAGCGCTTCCAGGCACGCGGCCTGCAGATCGTCCGATACCGCGCCGGCGTTGGAGCCGGGGATGATGTCCTTCGGGCCCGGCGCCCTGAAGCCCGCCACCGGCGTGCCCGTCGCCATCGCCTCCAGGATCACCAGGCCGAACGTGTCGGTGAGGCTCGGGAAGACGAACACGTCGGCGTCGGCGTAGTAGCGCACCAGTTCCTCGCCGAATTTCGGCCCGGCGAAATGCGCCTCGGGAAATTTCGTTGTCAGGTCGTCCTTCAGCGGCCCGCCGCCGACCACCACCTTGGTGCCCGGCAGATCGAGCTTCAGGAACGCCTCGATGTTCTTTTCCACCGCCACGCGCCCGACATACACCCAGATCGGCCGCTGCAGGCCGGCGTAGACGCCGTTCTCCACATCGCGCTTGGAGGGATGGAACATCTCGACGTCGACGCCGCGGCTCCACACGGTCAGGTTCTTGATGCCGCGCTCCTCAAGCTGTTCCTTCATCGACGGCGTCGCCACCATCACGCGTCCGCTCTTGCCGTGGAATGCGCGCATGTAGGCGTAGCCGGCCATCAGCGGGATCCACCAGAACCGCGCGTGCACGTATTCCGGAAACTGCGTGTGGTAGCTCGTGGTGTAGGGAAACTTGTACTGGCGGCAGATCGTCCGCATCGCCCAGCCCAGCGTACCTTCGGTGGCGATGTGCACTGCGTCCGGCGCGAACGCCTGGAAGCGGTCCTCCACATCGTCCTGCGCCCACATGGCGAGGCGGATTTCCTCGTACGTGATCAGAGGGATGGTCTTGTAGCCGTCGCTCGGGGAGACCACCTCGACCTCCACGCCCATGGCGCGCAGTTCGGCGATGGTGCGCGACAGCGTGCGGACGACGCCGTTGACCTGCGGCTCCCACGCGTCGGTGACGAGCATGAGGCGCGTCGGGTCCTGGTCGGGCGGCGCGGGGGTGACGGGGGTGGGTTTGGACATGCTCGTCGGTCTCGTCGGCGCGGCGAAAGGCCGAGGGACAGGGTACGAAGTGGATGGGGGCCGATATAAGGGCGTCGCGCGACCGAGTCACCCGCTGTGCGGGGGGCGGCGCGCAGCCGATGGACGCACACGAACGGGAGTGAGCGATGGCCGACGCCGCCGCGCTGGATTGGGACGGGCTGGACGCGGGGCGCTACGCGCCGGAGGACGCCGCCATCGAGGCGCTGCTCGCGGCCTCGCCGCTGGACGCCGCCGCCCGCGCGGGCGTTGAGGGGGAGGCGCGCGATCTGGTCCGTCGCGCCCGCGATCTCAAGCGCCGCAAGGGCGTCATGGAATCCTTCCTGGAGGAATTCGGCCTCTCCAACTCCGAGGGCCTGGCGCTCATGTGCCTCGCCGAAGCGCTGCTCCGGGTACCCGACGATGACACGGCGGACCGGTTGATCGCGGAGAAAATCAAGTCCGGCCGCTGGGCCGAGCACCTGGGACAATCGGACTCATGGCTGGTGAACGCCGGCACCTGGGGGCTGATGCTCACCGGCCGGGTCGTGTCTCTGAACGACGACGTCCGCCAGGATTTTTCCGGGTTCATGAAGCGATTCGTCACCCGCGCGGGGGAGCCGGTGGTCCGCGCCGGCGCCATGCAGGCGATGCGCATCCTCGGCGAACAGTTCGTGCTCGGCCGCAACATGCCGGAGGCGCTGAAGCGTGGCCGCAGCTACGTGAAAAGCGGTGAGGCGTCGTTCTTCTCGTTCGACATGCTGGGCGAGGGCGCGCGCACCGCCGATGACGCGACGCGCTACTGGGAATCCTACGCCGATGCGATCCGCACCGTCGGCGCGGACGGCGAAGGCGGGCCGGAGCAACGCTCCGGCATCTCGGTGAAACTCTCGGCGCTACATCCGCGCTACGACGCGCGCCAGGAGGACCGCGTGTTCGGCGAGTTGTACGGCCGCGTCGTCGAGCTGTGCCAGATCGCGAAGGCGGCCGACATCAACCTCTGCCTCGACGCGGAGGAGACCGAACGCCTCGTCATCTCGCTGAAGCTGCTGGACCGACTCGCGGGCGAACCGTCGCTGAAGGACTGGACGGGTCTCGGCCTTGCGCTGCAGGCGTACCAGAAGCGCGCGCGGAGTGCGGTGGCGATGCTCGCTGATCTCGCGCGCAGGCGGCGTACGCGCCTGATGGTGCGGCTCGTGAAGGGCGCCTACTGGGACGGCGAGGTGAAGCGCGCGCAGGTCAATGGCCGCACCGACTACCCCGTGTTCACCACCAAGGCCGCGACCGATCTCTCCTACATCGTCTGCGCCGCTGATCTGCTCGCCGGCGCCGACCGGCTCTATCCGCAGTTCGCCACGCACAACGCGCATACCGCCGTCGCCGTGAACCGTCTCGCCGCGACCCGTAACGTCACCGCGTTCGAGTTCCAGCGCCTGCATGGCATGGGCGAAGCGCTCTACGCGGCTGGCGGCTTCAAGGCGCCGGTGCGTGTCTACGCGCCGGTCGGCGGGCACGAAGATTTGCTGCCGTATCTCGTGCGGCGCCTGCTGGAGAACGGCGCCAACACCTCGTTCGTGCACTCGTTCCTCGACGATGACGTCTCGCCGGACCTTGTCGCCGCCGATCCGATCTCGCGGGTCGAAGCAAACCCGCGCCGCCATCCGCGTCTCGTCGCGCCGCCGGCGCTTTACGGCGCCAGCCGCCGCAATTCGACCGGGCCGGACTTTTCGATCAAGGCGGATCGCGAACGCATCGCTGAAGCGGTGAAAGCACTCGACGCAGCGCCGCCGTCTTTCTTCCCCCGTGAGCGGGGGAAGTCCCGCGAAGCGGGAAAGGGGGCGACGCCTCAGCCACTTCGTGACAGCTCCCCCGCAAGCGAGGGAGCAAAGAGGGTAGCGCCGCACGATCACGCGCACATCGTAGGCTACGCCGACGATGCGACGGTAACGAACGTGCGTGACGCCATCGCATCCGTGCACGCCGCGCAGCCCGCATGGGACGCGCTCGGCGGCACCGGGCGCGCGCGTCATCTGCGCGCCATGGCCGATGCGCTGGAGGCGAACACCGACAGGCTGGTGGCGTTGCTTGCCCGCGAAGCCGCGCGGACGCTGCAGGATGGCGTCGACGAAGTGCGCGAGGCGGTGGATTTCTGCCGCTACTACGCCGCCGAGGCCGAGCGCAATTTTGCTTCGCCGCAGCGCCTGCCGGGGCCCGCGGGAGAAACCAACGTGCTCGAACTGCACGGGCGCGGCGTGTTCGCGTGCATCAGCCCGTGGAATTTTCCGCTGGCCATCTTCACTGGCCAGATCGCGGCGGCGCTGGCGGCCGGCAACAGCGTCATTGCCAAGCCCGCCGAACAGACGCCGCTCATCGCGGCCGAGGCTGTCGCGCTGTTCTACGGCGCGGGCCTGCCGCGTGACGTGCTGCACCTCGCGCCCGGTCCCGGCGAAACTGTCGGTGCCGCACTCACCGAAGATGAACGCATCGCAGGTGTCTGCTTCACCGGCTCCACTGAAACCGCGCGACGCATCAATCGCACGCTCGCTGCGCGCACTGGCGCCATCCCTGTGCTGATCGCGGAAACCGGCGGCCTCAACGCCATGTTCGTGGATACGACGGCGCTGGCCGAACAGGTGGTGGACGACGCGATCCTGTCGGCATTCGGCTCCGCTGGACAGCGCTGCTCGGCGTTGCGCCTGCTCTTTCTGCCGCGCGACACCGCCGATCTCATCATCGCGAAACTCGTCGGCGCGATGGAAGAACTGCGCATCGGCGATCCGGCGGATGCGCGCGTGGATGTGGGTCCGGTGATCGACATGGAAGCGCGCACGATGCTGGAAAAGCACATGACGCGGATGAAGACCGAAGCGAACGTGCTGGCGCAGCGCACGGTGGATGCGAAGACCGGCACGTTCTTCGGGCCCGCCATCGTCGAGTTGCCGTCGCTCGACCTGCTGGACAAGGAAGTGTTCGGGCCGATCCTGCACGTGGTGCGCTATGATCCCGCCGACATCGCCACCGTCGGCGCGGCGCTGGCGCGGAAGGGGTATGGCCTGACGCTCGGCGTGCATTCGCGGCTGGAGAGTTTTGCGCTGGCGGTGCAGCGGGCGGTGCCCGCCGGCAACGTCTATGTGAATCGCTCGATCATCGGGGCCGTCGTCGGCGTGCAACCGTTCGGTGGCGTTGGCCTCTCCGGCACGGGCCCGAAGGCGGGCGGGCCGCACTACCTGCCGCGCTTTGCTTCGGAGCGCACGGTGACGGTGAACATCACGGCGCAGGGCGGCGATCCCGCACTGCTCAATCTCTGAGAGGCTTGAAGAGTGACCGACAGCAACAACGTCACGCCCCTGCGTCCGCCGCCAGCGAAGAAACCGCTGTTCGACGTGCGCGATCCGAAGTCGTTGACCCTGCTGGTCTACGGCCTGATGGTGACCGCGTTCGGCATTTCGTGGCTGGGCAACGAGTTCGTCAGATGGATCGGCATCGGCCTCGGCGTGGCCGCGCTGATGATCGCGGCGTCGAAACGCGACGAAGGCCCGTTCTGGACGCGCTCGCATTTCGAGTTCGCGCTGCGTACGCTGATCATCGGTGGCGCAGTGTGGACGATCGCCTCGCTGATCGGCGTCATTCCGTTCATCGGATGGCTCGTGGCATGGGTCGCCAAGCCGATCGTGCTGATCTGGGTGACGGTGCGGGCGTCGGTGGGATTTCTGAGAGCCTCCGACACCAAGGTGATTACCAACCCGGTGACGTGGCTGATCTGACGCGCGTTATTTCTTGATGCACATCAGCAAGCCATCGCCGATGCCCACCAGCGTGGAGTGCACGCGCTTGTCGTCGCGCGCCTTTTCGTTCAGCGCCCGCAGCGCCACCGTGTCCGCATCGCTCACCGCCGGATCGGCGACCTTGCCGCTCCACAGCACGTTGTCGAACAGCATCACGCCGCCGACGCGCAGCAGCTTCAGGCAGCGCTCGTAGTAGGCGTCGTAGCCGGTTTTGTCGGCGTCGATGAACGCGAGATCCACCGTGCCGGATTCGCCGTTCGCCAGCGCCGCATCCAGCGATTCCGTCGCCGGCCGCACCTGCAGGTCGATGATGTCGGCGACGCCCGCTTCGGCCCAGTAGACCCGCGCCTTTGCAGTCCACTCCTCGCTGACGTCGCACGCGAGGACGTGCGCGGCGGTCCCGTGCATCTCGCGCATCGTCAGCCCCACCGCGAGCGACGAGTATCCGGTGAACACCCCCACCTCGACGGCGCGCCTTGCGTTCAGCAGCCGCGCAACCCACTGCATCACCGCGCCCTGTTCCGAACTGATCTGCATCATCGAGATGCGCCCCAGCGCGGCGGTCTCTTCGCGGCACTTCTTCAGCACCGGATGTTCCGGGGGATTTATCTTACCGAGATAGGCGACGAGCTCAGGCGAAAGACCGAACGATGTGGACATCGGGAAATTCCTTCAGGCGCCGAATTCAGGTGTCGGTGAGCGCATCCCGGTACGCCTGATCCCGGCGCGGCAACGCAAGATAGGCCTGTGACCGCATCTCCATCAAGCGCGAGGCGGTGCGTTCGAACTCGAAGCTCTGGTCCCCGGCGGGATAGAGTTTGTCGGGCTGCGCGTCGGCGGTGGCGATGAGTTTGGTCTTGGCTTCGTAGAGCGCGTCGATCAGCGTGCGGAACCGCGCGGCCTCCTCGCGCATCGACGGCGTGAACCTGGGCACGTTCTCCAGCAGCACCGTGTGGAAGCGCTCCGAAAGTTCCAGATAGTCCGCTGCGCCGAGCGGGCGGTTGCACAGTTCGTCGAACGTCATCCGCGCGCAGCCCGCTGCCGTGCGATCGATGCGCAGCGTGCGGCCCTGCACCTCCAGCGTCACCGGATGTGGATCGGCGCCCAGCGTCAGCCGCGCCCACGCGGCGTCGAGCGCCTCATCGGCGGCGGGGCCGAGCGGGGCGTAGTACACCGGCGCCGCCATCAGGCGTTCGAGGCGATAGTCCCGCGCCGCGTCGATTTCCACGAGATCGAGTTTCGATGCCAACAGGTCGATGAACGGCGCGAAAAGCTGGCGGTTCAGGCCGTTCTTGTAGAGCTCCGTCGGTGGCCGGTTGGAGGTGGCGACGACCACGACATCCAGCGCGAACAACCGTTCGAACAGGCGCCCCAGGATCATCGCGTCGGCGATGTCGGTGACGGCGAACTCGTCGAAACACAGCAGCTGCGCCTGGGCGGCCACCGCGCGGGCGGCGTCGGCGATCAGCGAGTCCTGTCCGGCTTCGCGCTTGCGCGCCTCGCGCATGAACGCGTGCTGCGACAGCATGAATTCGTGGAAGTGCACGCGGCGCTTGCGCTTCACGGGCGCGGCTTCGCAGAACAGGTCCATCAGCATGGACTTGCCGCGCCCCACCGGTCCCCAGAGGTAGAGCCCGCGCGGCGGCGGCGATGATCCGAACAGGCGTCTGGGCTTCCACTGCGCAAGCGCGGTCGCCAACCCGTCAAGGCGCAGGGCTGCGGCTTCCTGCGCGGGATCGGCGGCGAGCGCGCCGGACGCAATGCGCGCGCGGTAGGTGTCA
>JANNVF010000115.1:0-2096 GCA_031414315.1 Hyphomonadaceae bacterium
CATGGGCGCAATCGGCGTTTGCCTTGCTCAGCTGATTGCCGATGAGCGCGCCGCCCAGAGCGCCCACGACCGCGCCAGTCGTCCTGTCGTCGCGTCCGGCGATCGCGCTCCCCACGACAGCGCCAATGCCGCCGCCCACCACAGTGCCGAGAACCCTGGTGTTGCGTTGTTGCTCGCATGCGTTCTGGGCGAAAGCGATTGATGGAAATAGGGCTACCGCGGCGATGCCTGCGGCAAGCATACTCTTGCGCATGGTCGTTGAGCTCCTGGAGCGACGTCAGTCGTCCATATCGATCCCAACGCATACTTTGCGTCCGCGTTCCCTTTGGGGCCTCCGGCGCGGACCCGGAAGATCGGCGCCTGCGCGCTTACTGGCCCGCGCCAAGTCCTACGGCCGCCAGCGCGTCGGACTGACGTTTTGCCACGACCGTGCGGTCGAACCCCTCTATCTTCGCTTCGAAAAGCTGGCGGAAGTTGAGTTCGGCGTCGAGGTGCAGGAACGCCGCGCCGAGGCCGATGGCGGCGCGGTCCATGAACACGAACTCGCGCGGGATGGTGACGGGGCCGTGCGCCATCAGGCGCTGCTTCACGTCGATCACTTCGCGCCGACCGTACATGCCCGGCGCCACGCCATCCGCCACGCGGCGGACGCGATCCTCCAGCATCGGCCCGTAGATGAAGCGCGCCCAGATGGTGAGCGCCTCCACCGCGCCGTCGTTGAGGCCGCCGAAGCCCCAGTCGGTGTAGGCCTGCTTGACCGCGTCCATGTCGTCGACGTCGAGCGCGCGGTAGAGATTGACTACGCCCTGCACGAACTGCGCGGGAAAAATCCGTACGCAACCGAAATCAAGCAGGTTGAGCGTGGCGCCGTCGTCGCCGAACGTGTAGTTGCCGAGGTGCGGATCGCCGTGGATGACGCCCACGTGCGCCATCGGGCCCCACCACGCATGGAACAGCAGTGTGGCGATGCGATTGCGCACCCCCTGATCAGCGTCGAGGAAACTCTTCAGCGGACGGCCTTCGAGCCAGCTCATCGTCAGCAGACGTTTTGTTGACAGCTCCGGCGCCGGCTCCGGCACCACGATGTCATTGCGATCGGCAAGCACATTGCGATAGAGCGCCATGTGTCTGGCCTCGCGCTCGTAGTCGAGTTCTTCGCGCAGGCGATCGGCGATCTCGGCGCCGATCTCGGTGGGATCGACGATCTTGTTCATGCGCTTCACTAGTCCGATGATGCCCTGCAGCTGGCCGATGTCGGCCTCCACCGCGCTCGACATCTCCGGGTACTGCAGCTTGCACGCGACCTCGCGGCCGTCGACGGTCTGCGCGCGATGCACCTGGCCGAGCGAGGCCGCCGCTGCGGCGGTCCGGTCGAATCGCGCGAATTTGGTTTCCCAGCCGGCGCCAAGCTCACCGCGCATGCGCCGTTGCACGAACGGCCAGCCCATCGCCGGCGCGTTCATCTGGAGCTGGGACAATTCCTCCGCATACTCGGGCGGCAGGAAGTCGGGGATGGTGGCCATCATCTGCGCGACCTTCATCAACGGACCCTTGGTGCGCCCGAGCGCCGCGCGGAACGCCGCGGCGATCTGCTTGTCGGCCGCGCCGCCGCCGAACAGCGTACTCATGCCGGCGGAGGCGACCGCGCCGGCCATGTTCGCGCCTACGGACGCCACGCGGCCCGCACGTGCGGCGAAGCGGTTGCGTTCGATGTCGGGCTCGTCGGGCTTGCTCATGCGAGGGTGCGCGCGCGCTCCATGTCGTCCATCGCGGCGTCATAGCCGGCGGTGTAGAGCGCGGGGTCGTCGGGGCGGAAGCCGAGCAAGGCGGCTGCATCCTCGAAGCGCGCGGCGGGTCCGGCCCGCACCCACGTGAGATAGGCGTCGGCGAGGCTGGCGTCGCGGTCGATGCGCGCAAACAGCGCGGTCGCCAGTGTCGCAGCCATGGCGTAGCCGAGCGTTGACAGCGGCTCCGCGAGCGCACGGGCGGTCAGCGGCGGCGGATCGCCCGCCCACGCGTGGCCGGGCGCGTAGCGCGCGCAGATCTGGCTCCACGTTTCGGCGTCGCCGACCGGCGTGTTCTCCAGCGCATCGCGG
>JANNVF010000116.1:0-1909 GCA_031414315.1 Hyphomonadaceae bacterium
CCGCGCAGGCCTCGGTGCGCGCCAAGAAGACACCGCAATCCACTAACCCCGATGCCGTCAGAGCGCAACTCGCTGAGATTCAGCAGTGGCTCGCCGGCCGGAAGGCGAAATAGATCATGAATCGACGAACATTCATCAAGACCGCCGGCGTACCGCTCGGCGCGTCGGCGCTTGGACTCGAACCGTCGGCGTTCGCGGCGGCGACGCAGACCACACCGCGCTCCTCGGTCGTGGTGGTGGGCGGAGGCGCGTTTGGCGCGTGGACGGCGCTCCACCTGCGTGAGATGGGCCACACCGTGACGCTGCTTGACGCCTTCGGGCCGGGCTACTCGCGCGCTACCTCGGGCGATGAGACGCGGCAGATTAGCTGCGTCTACGTCTACCGCGAGATCTACTCGCGTTCGGCGTTGCGCGCGTTCACCGCGTGGCGGGCGCGGCAGGAAGAATTCGGCGTGCCGTTGATGATGGAGACCGGGCGCCTGCAACTGGTGCCCGACTGGACCCCCAGCCTCAGGGCGACGCAGGCGACGTTGACGAAGATCGGCGTCAAGACCGAGGCCATGACCCAGGACGACATGCGGAAGCGCTATCCGCAGATGAATCCCGAAGGTATGGGCGTCGGCTTGCTCGAACCCGGCGCCTGCGTGCTGCGCGCCAAGCAGGCCATTCTCGCGGTAGCCGCGGCCTTCAAGCGCAAGGGCGGCACGGTGACGATTGCCCGCGCCATGCCGGGGCGAGGCGATGGGCGGCGGCTGGTGGATCTTGAGACCGGGAACGGTGACCGCATCGCCGCCCAGCAGTTCGTGTTCGCTTGCGGGCCGTGGCTGCCGCGGCTGTTCCCGGCGCTGCTCGGTACCAAGATCCAGGTCCCCGGCCGCGACGTGTTGTATTTCGGCACGCCCGCCGGCGACACCCGGTTCAACTTCCCGAACTTCCCCAACTACTCCGAAGACCGCTGCTACGGTTTCTCGAACATCGACGAACGCGGCTTCAAGGTGTGTGCGACCTCGGGCTCCACGTCGTTCGATCCCGACACCGACGAGCGCATCGTCACGCCGCATGAAGTGCGCCGCGCCCGTGCCTATCTCGCGCTCCGCTTCCCCGCGCTCAAGGATCAGCCGGTCATCGAGACGCGGGTTTGTCAGCTGGAAAACACCGCCGACGAACACTTCATCATCGACCGGCATCCTGACTACGACAACGTCCTGATTGCGGGTGGCGGTTCGGGACACGGCTTCAAACATGGCCCGGTCATCGGTGAGTACATCGCCAAGCGCGCGCTCGGCGAACCGACCGATGCGGCGTTTGACCACATGGTGCGACTCGCCCGGTGAGTTGAAAGTTGAAGGTTGAAGGTTGAAAGTTGCAGTGGGGAGTTGCAGTGGAAAGTGGTCGGGGCGACTGGATTCGAACCAGCGACATTCCGCTCCCAAAGCGGACGCTCTACCAGGCTGAGCCACGCCCCGGACCAAGGACTATTGTAGCCTACCGATGCCCACCCTCACCATTCGCTATCGCCGGGTCCAGCGGGGCCAGTTCCTTCAGAAGCTCCAGCACGCCATTCCGTCGTTCATCGTCCTCAGTGACGGCCTCGACCACCTGCAACACAATCCGCAGGGCGTCGAACTCGCGCTCGGCTTCGCCGAAGTGCTGGTCGCAGTGCTCGTCATCGGTTCGGTCGCGCGCGGATTCCGGAAACTGTTCGCTAAGGGCGCGAGCAGCGAGCACGCCGGGGCGGCTCACGACGTTGACTGGATCGACATCTTCCTCGGCGCCATGTTACTGGTCGAGGCGTATGCGAAGTTTCACGCCACCGCGCGGCTGCCGCGACCCACGATCCTGTTGGGTGTGGTGCTGATCACGGTCGGCATCCTGCACGGCCGCATCGCGAAGTTCGGCGAGCGTCGCC
>JANNVF010000117.1:0-3289 GCA_031414315.1 Hyphomonadaceae bacterium
GACTTTGAGTCGTTCTTCGATCATCACCTTGATCCTGCCGTCAAGCGCTGGAAAGTCCATGGCGTGATCTGATTTTCTCTGCCAACCGATCGACTGCGGCATCCATATGCTGACTAGGCACGCGCAGTTGGCACTCCCATACGACTTCGATATTCCAGCCAAGCACCGAAATACGCTTCTGTACTTCTGCATCTCGCATCTGGTTCGCTTCGATTTTTGAGCGCCAGAATTGTTCGCGGGTTTTCGGCCATTTGAACCCTCTGCAATCGTGGCCGTGCCAGAAACAGCCGTGAACGAAAATGGCGTGACGGGTGCGGCGAAATACGATGTCCGGCCGGCCCGTCACGTCGCGCGCATCGAGCCGGTAGCCGCTGCGGACCGCGCGCACGAGGCGGCGCACCTGCAACTCGGGTTTGGTGTCGCGCGCCTTCACGGCGCGCATGACGTTCGCGCGTGTCTCTGGAGAGTAGACATCGGTCATCCGGCTGCGCGCCGGGACTGGGTCGACGGGCGCGCCAGCGGCTCCAGCAGATGCGCCGACAACCAGCGGACCACCGGCGCCGCGACGCCGTCGCCCACCAGATGCAACCCCCGGCTCTGACTCGACGGCAACGGATAATCGTCAGGTAGGCCCATCAAGCGTGCGCCTTCGCGCGCCGTCATCAGTCGCGACCGAATGCGTGATCCGTCCACGAACAGCAACGTCTGCCGGCTTGATCCGCCCGCCGGTGTGCGCAGGCATCCCGCGAGACCATCGAAGCGCACTTCAGCGCGCTGCTGCTTGACGCCAGCCTCCGTGCGCACGCGGCGGAACAGGGCGCCGACCGCAGGCGCCGCGCGCGCTTGTTCCGCAACGACTTTTGCCCGTTGGCGCGGACTCATCATGTCGAGCAGGCGTTGGGTTTTCTCCGGGCTGTGCCAGCAGGCGGCGGGGGCTTCCTCGATGATGTCGGCGAGACTGGCATTGCGCAGCGGCGGCGCGGGCAGACGCCACCACACCCAGCGTGCGGCGACGCGCGGCTCCAGTCGCGCATGCGCGGCGCGGACGCCGTCACCGTGGAATGGCGCGGACGGACCAGCGGTGCGCAGCGGCGCAGGCGCGCTGTCCTTCGTCGCCACGACGAACACACGCGGACGCGACTGCGGCACGAAGTGCGCGGCATCAATTTCGAGTGCGCCAAACGTGTAGCCCGCGTCAGCGAGAACAGTGGCGAGCGCGGAGAAGTCCATGCCGCCACGCGACGTCAGCAGGCCCGCAACATTTTCCAGAACCAGCAGGCGCGGCGCGCGGCTTTCGCGGGCGAGCTCCTGGATCAACCGCCAGAACCCCCAGAAGGCGCCCGAGCGCGGCGCATCAAGTCCCGCGCGCGCGCCAGCGAGCGAGAGATCCTGACAGGGAAAGGACGCCCAGGCGAGATCGGCGTGACCCGGCAGGTCGTCGGTTTCTACCGACCAGACATCCCCGGTGCGCAGATCGGCGTCGCCGAAGGCACG
The DNA here is from genome assembly GCA_031414315.1 of Hyphomonadaceae bacterium. Classification (GTDB taxonomy): domain Bacteria; phylum Pseudomonadota; class Alphaproteobacteria; order Caulobacterales; family Aquidulcibacteraceae; genus VFBF01. The sequence continues at coordinate 1,495 of JANNVF010000117.1, forward strand.
CGCGTACGCGGCGGTCTTGTCCGGATCGAGGTCGTTGGCGAAGGTCACGCGCCAGAAATCGCCCAGTCCGAGGCGCGCCATGCCGCCGCCTGCAAAAAATTCGTAAGCTGAGGCGTCGGAATCACCGTGCATGCGGGTATACTATCCCTATGTAAGCCATCGCGCGCCTTGATCTGGCTGGGTTGGGCGCCGATTGGCCGGTTGGGACCGGGCAGGAGGGGGTATGCGGGTCGGTAGGATCGCGGGGCTGGCGGCGGCGAGTTTGCTCGTCGCTCTTGCGGCGTGCGGCCAGCGCAGCCCGTCCTCATCGGAAGGGGCCCCTGGGTTGTCCACCTCCGAGCGCCCGGCGATGACTGAAGCGGATCTCGAAGCACAATCGGCTGCGTTGCTTGCCAAACTGGGCGCGCCTGCTGCTGCTGCGGCCCGGGGCCAGTACGAAGGCGCCTTCGACGCCGTGGGCGCTGAACCCGACTGGCGCCTAACGCTATTGCCGGATTTCGTCTCGTTCTCCCGGCCGGGCCTCGATGAAATCACCGCGATCCCTCCATCACGTGACATTCGCCAGCTCGGCGCCTACGTGGCGGCAGGGCCGCTATCGATCGCGGTGATCGCCGGTGCGTGCACTTACACCGAGGGCGGGGAATCCTACCCGTTCAGCGCCACCGTCCTGTTTGAAGGCGTTGCCTACGAAGGCTGCGCGCGCGCCGGCACCGGCGAAGCTGCGCCGTCACGCGGCTGGGCCACTGACCTGTCGCAACTCCTGCCGGCGATCGACGCCTGCCTGGCGCGGGTACAGGCCCGGCCCGGACGCGTGACGATTGCCTATGTGAACGACGAAGGTCAGGCGGCGGTGCGGTTGCTGGAAGCGGATGGCGGCCGTTCCGAATGTCTCGTATCGCCAGATGGCGCCACGGTGGCCGGCGTGGAGCCGCTCGCTGACCGCGACGTTTTCCGCGGTGAGCGCGATCCGTTGTTCACCCGCACGCCGTCGAGTCCGCCGCCGGCTTCCTGCTACAGCAACGAGGAAGTGAAGGGCTCCGCCGGCGCGACGATGGGATGGCTGTCGCGCAAGACCTGCTGAGAACGCCTGTTTCTAGAACAGCGTAAAGAACGCGCCCTGAAGCATTTCGCCCAGCTCACGGATTGCTGCAAAACCGATCCGCACGCCCGCCCAGGCGATCGCCACCGAAAGGATCGCCAGAGGTACGCTCAAGAGCGCAAGGCGCCCGTCGCGCTGGAGAAGCGCCAGCGCCGTCGCCGCTACCGTGATCCCCGGCGGCCAGTTGCCGAGGGGAATGGGCAGGATCAGCACGAATGCCAGCATGAGCGTCTGTAGGCCGAGCAGCTGCGTGAACGGCGGATGGGTTAGAAACGTCCAGCGCGGCCCGACGTAGCGCTCGATACGTTTCAGGATCGGCAGCGACCCCTTGATCGCCATGTGCAGTGCGTCGCGCGAGATGCTCCAGCTGCGCACGCGCCGCGGCAACCACAGATCCTCCTGCCCGAAGATGAGCTGCACCGCCGGCGCGATCATCAGCACACCGAAGATCGTGGAGAGTCCCGGGATGTTGGGAATGCAGTTGGGCAACGCCAGCAGCAGCAGCAGTAACCCGAACGCCTGGCCTTCCAGCCGCTCGAGGATATCGCCGACGGTGACGCGCTCCTCCGGGAACGCCAGAATGAGGTCGCTGAGCAGCGCTGACGCGGTGGTCGGCGTTTCCTTGATGATCGGCTGAGACGTGGCGTCGTCCATGCGCGGTGCGTTTCCCCAAAACCAGATGGGCGCGCGCGACCG
>JANNVF010000118.1:0-18031 GCA_031414315.1 Hyphomonadaceae bacterium
CCTTTTCCCTCGTCACCCCACTGGGCGCCGACGACGACAACGGTGGACATGATGCAGCTCTCCCGCCTGCCAAATCCCGCAGGAGATTGCGGGACCCCTGCGCCCTTCGACAAGCCCTCGGCGCACGGGCGGTTCCAGCTGTGATCGCCGCCATCGCTGGCCGCGTGTCCTGCTACAGACGCAGGCGCGATAGTTCAATGCCCGAAAGTATACCCGATTCGGACGCCAGCCTGGTCGGTGCCCTGATTGCGGCCGTTGCCGAGGATCTGGCCGTGGCTGTAATGGACGACGTAAGCCTCCGCGCTCCACTTGTCGCCGAGCTCGCGTTGCAGGCCGATGGCGTTGCGGAACAAGTCGCGCGACCCGTAGAGCACGTGCTCGGCGGCAAACGCCGTGGCGCGCGGATCGCCGTTGGCGAACGCGTTTTTCGTTTCGCCGTCGTGCACCGCGTAGCCGAAGCTCGGCGTCAGCGCCCAGCCGGCGATGAACTCCCAGCGCCACTCCAGCCCTAGCGCCGCGAAGCTGGTGTCGCCCGAGACGTTCGGTGTCGCTGAAATGTAGGGTTGCGGGCTGCCGGCCCAGTGCATGAAGGCCGGAGAATGGAAGTTCACCTGCATGTCGACGACCGGACCATCCTCCTTGTCGGCGTTCTTGCAGTTGGTGATGCAGACATTGTGGGCGAGCACGCCGACGCGCACCTGCTCCACCGCGCCGGCCTGGGCGCTGGCGCCGAACGTCATCCCGACGGCGGCAAGGGCGATGCCCGCTACCCGATGCATCAACAACTCCCCGTTCGATCCATCGCCACCCTAACAAGACGGAAAGGCGAAGGCGAGAGCGGAACCTCCGCAGTTAGAACGCCAGAACCCGCACGAACCGCACCTGCGGCAGCCCCTCGATCCGGGTCAGCAGAGGGGCCGGCACGGTCTGGTCGATGCCCACCAACGCCACCGCGTCTTGCCCCTCTGCCATGCGGCCGAGATTGAACGTGGCGATGTTGACCTGCGCCTCGCCCAGCATGGTGCCCAGCGCGCCGATGAACCCCGGCTTGTCGGAGTTGTTGACGTAGAGCATCAGCGGATGGAACGCCGCCTCCAGCGACATGCCTTTCACTTCCACGATCTTGGGCGCGCCGGCGATCACAGCGCCCGCCACCGTGCGCCAGCCGCCACCGGTCTTCACCTTGATGCGGATGAGGCTGTCGTAGGTCGGCGAGGTCTCGCACTTCGACTCCGTCAGCGCGGTGCCGCGTTCCTTCAGGATCGCGGGCGCCGACACCATGTTCACGTCGGCCAGCAGTGGCCGCAGCAGGCCGGCGAGCGCCGCCGCCGTCAGCGGCTTGGTGTTCATGGCCGTGACGTGGCCTTCGTACTCGATCTCGACGACCTCCAGGCTTTCTTCCAGAATCTGTCCGGCGAAGGCGCCAAGCTTTTCGGCAAGCGCCGCGAACGGCTTCAGGCGCGGCGCCTCCTCCGCAGTGATCGACGGCATATTGAGCGCGTTGGTGACCGCGCCGGAGATGAGATAGTCGCTCATCTGCTCCGCCACCTGCAGCGCGACGTTTTCCTGCGCTTCGCTGGTGGCGGCGCCGAGGTGCGGCGTGGCGATCAGGTTGGGGGCGCCGAACAGCACGTTTTCCTTCGCGGGCTCTGTGCTGAACACGTCGATGCCGGCGGCGGAGACGTGCCCGCTTTCCAGCGCGGCGCGCAGCGCTGCTTCATCGACAAGACCGCCCCGCGCTGCGTTGACGATGACCACGCCCTTCTTGCAGCGCGCGATGTTCTCGGCGGAGAGGATGTTCCTGGTTTTCTCCGTCATCGGCGTGTGCAGCGAGATGAAATCGGCGCGCGCCAGAATGTCCTCCAGCTCGACCTTCTCCACGCCGAGCGCGATCGCGCGCTCGGGCGAAAGGAACGGATCGTAAGCGATCACCTTCATCTTCAGGCCCAGCGCACGCTCGGCCACCAGCGAGCCGATATTGCCGCAGCCGATGATGCCGAGCGTCTTGGCGTAGAGCTCCACGCCCATAAAGCGGTTCTTCTCCCACTTGCCGGCCTGCGTGGAGACGTCAGCCGCGCCGAGCTGACGGGCGGCGGCGAACATCAGCGCGATGGCGTGTTCGGCGGTGGTGATCGAATTGCCGAACGGCGTGTTCATCACCACGATACCCTTGGCCGTGGCGGCAGGAATATCGACGTTGTCGACGCCGATCCCGGCGCGGCCAATGACCTTGAGATTCGTCGCCGCCGCGATGATGTCGGCCTTCACCTTGGTCGCCGAGCGGATGGCAAGGCCGTCATAACGGCCGATGATCTCCTTCAGCTTCGTGGCGTCCGGCCCGAGCTGCGGCTGAAAATCAACTTCGATGCCGCGCGCGCGGAAGATTTCCACGGCGGCGGGAGAAAGTTCGTCGGAGATGAGGACCTTGGGCATGGGAAAATCCTTGGGGAGATTGGAAACCCCTCGCCCGCTTGCGGGAGAGGGACAGACTGAGCGAAGCGAAGGCAGGGTGAGGGCCCGGTGTCGCAGGAAGAGTCTGGTTCTGCGCCCGCTCTCACCCGGTTCGCGTCCCGCGAACCACCCTCTCCCATTGTCACGGGAGAGGGTTCAGAAACCTCAAAGCTCGCTCACACACATCGCGAACGCCCACTCGATCCACGGCACGAGCGCTTCCACGTCGCTCTTCTCGATCGTGGCGCCGCACCAGATGCGCAGGCCCGGCGGTGCCGAGCGGTACGACGCGGCGTCGACCGCCACGTTTTCCTTCTCCAGCAGGTCCGACAGCTTCTTCGCGAACGCCGCCTGTGCGCCTTCGTCGAGCGCGGCGATGCGCGGATCTATGACTTTGAGGCACACGCCGGTGTTCGACCATGTCGCCGCATCTTCAGCCAGCGGTGCGATCCACGGCGTCCGCGCCGCCCAGTCGTAGAGCACCTTTGCGTTCGCGTCCGCGCGGGCGTGCAAGGCGGCGAGCCCGCCGATGCTCTCGCCCCACTTCAGCGCGTCGATGTAATCTTCCGTGGCGAGCAGCGACGGCGTGTTGATCGTGGCGCCCTCGAACAGCTCCTGATCGAGCTTGCCCTTCTTGGTCATGCGGAAGATTTTCGGCAGCGGCCGGTCCGGCGTGTAGCTCTCCAGCCGCGCCACCGCGCGTGGGCTGAGAATGATCATGCCGTGCGCGGCTTCCCCGCCCATCACCTTCTGCCACGAGTAGGTCAGCACATCGCACTTGGCCCAGTCGATGGCTTGCGCGAACGCAGCGCTGGTGGCGTCGTTGATGGTGACGCCTTCGCGGTCGGCGGCGATCCAGTCGAAGTTCGGAATCTTCGCGCCGGACGTGGTGCCGTTCTGCGTGAAAATGATGTCGGCGTTCTTGCGCGCCTTCGAGAAGTCCGGCAGCGCGCCGTAGGGCCGCGCCACGTGGAGCTTGCAATCGGCGAGCTTGAGCTGCTCACCGGCGTCGGTGATCCATTCCTCGCCGAAGCTTTCCCATGCGAACACGTCGACCGGGCGCTCGCCCAGCATCGACCACATCGCCATTTCCACCGCGCCGGTATCGGACGCCGGCACGATGGCGATCCTGAAGTCGCCGGGCACGCCGAGCAGCGCGCGGGTGCGGTCGATCGCTTCTTTGAGCTTGGATTTGCCCGCCTTGGAGCGGTGCGAGCGCCCGAGCGCGGCGCCTTCCAGCGCAGCGAGAGTCCAGCCCGGGTGTTTTTTGGTGGGGCCCGACGAAAAGCGGGCGTCAGCCGGTTTTACCGCCGGCTTCGGCGGAACGTTTGTCATGTCTACCATCCTCACAGATGGACGTCCGCCGGTGGGAGCGGATGGCCCACGCCGCTTGTGACGGCGTTGCGCGCCGAGGTCAACGTAATTGGCGGTGAAGCGACACTTAACCGCGCAACCCGTCGACCTAGCGCAACCGCGCGGGACCGGCGACAATGGCGACGGTGGAGCACCCATGACCCCTTCGCGTCCAAACGCCAACGACTGGGCGCTGTTTGCCATGTGCGTGGCCATGTGGGGTTCGGCGTACGCATGCGTGCGCGTGGCACTGCATCACGATGCACAACCGTGGACGATCGTGGCCGGGCGTCTATGGATCGGCTCGATCGCGCTGCACCTGTTGCTGTGGAAGCGCCGCGCCGACGGCAAGGAGCCGCCGACCACCCCGCACGCCACAGGCAAGCTCGTGCTGCTCGGCCTTGTCGGCGCGATGGCGCCGTTTGCATTGTTGTCGTGGGCGCAAACGCAGATCAACTCGGGGCTCGTGGGCATTCTTGCGGCGTTGACGCCGATCCTTGTCGGCTTCGCGGCGCCGCTGGTGGGACAGGACGATCGTCTCACCGCCGCGAAGATCATTGGGTTGTTGCTGGGGTTTGCCGGCGTCATCGTGCTGACCGGCCCAGACGCACTCACCGGCCTCGGTAGTGGCGCGGTGCTGGGACAACTGGCGGCGGCGGGCGGCGCGGTGGCCTATGCAATCAACGCCCTGCTTGCACGTCGCGGCGTGGCAATCCCTGCGCTGGAGTCCGCCGCGCGCTGGACGTTCTGGGGCGCGCTGTTTTCCACTCCGTTTGCGATCATGACGTGGGCCGGGCCGCCGGACGCATTGGCGTGGGTGATGATCGCCGTGCTCGCGATCGGCTCCACGGGCATCGCCAGTGTCGCCTACTTCCAGCTGCTGCACGACGTGGGACCGAGCTTCGTCAGCCAGGTGAACTATTTCCTGCCCGTGTGTGCGGTGGCGCTGGGCGCGCTGATATTCGGCGAGCGGCTCGACTGGAGCGCCGCGTTGGCGCTGGCGCTGATCGGACTGGGGTTGGTCGCGACGCAAGGGGGATTGCGGCGCCTTGGATTGCGGTGATGCCTACCCGCTCGCGCGTTCGGCCGCTTGCGCCTGATCGTTGGCGGCATCGGTATCAAACACCATCACGGCGTCATCGACCATGCTGGAACGCTGCGTCGGGTCAGGCAGTGACGGTGGCACGACGGCTTGCGCTGTGTTTGCAGCACGCGGCGCGCGCGTCGCCGGGATCACCGGCGCCACCGGCGTCGACGATTCGATGGCCGGCCGCGCCCGCAGCGGGCCGCCGCCGAGGGTCTCGATGGAGGGATCGAGTTCGCCGCGCAGGTAGACCGCGATCTGGCCCAGCAGGCGCGAACTCGAAAGTGTCTGCAGACCGCGCACGAAGCCACCGCGCTTGGACGCCTGGTAACCGGTGACGCCATCGCGATCGAGGCGGTCGCACCAGTAGGGCGTGAGATCGGCGAAGGACGAGCCCGTCACCGGATCTTCCGGCAGGCCGACACCCGGCGCGAAGAAGCGCGAGACGAAGTCATACGGCTTGCCTTCGTCGGCCATCGCGGTAACCGCGAGGCAGCCGACACGTGGCCCGCGCACGAGACGCTCCACCGCCTTGAGATCGGGCTTCAGATTGCGCACGGCGGATTCGCTGTCGAGCACCACATTGGCATACTCCCCGACGAACCCGTCGATGACACGGACACCCGCGCCCAGTGCGGAGACAAGCTCCGCCGGCGGCGTCCACGGCGTGCGCACGCGGCGCGGCAGATCGAGCGTAAAGCCTTCCTGTGTTTCGCGCACGACCAGCGGGCCCGCCTGCGTGTCGAACACCACGATTTCGAGATCGCGCTCGATCTCGGTGAGCAGAATGGCGCCGGCCGCCAGCGTGGCGTGCCCGCACAACGGTACTTCCGTCAACGGCGTGAACCAGCGGAGCTGATAGTTCGCCTTGAGGCCGGTCGGCACGAAGAATGCGGTTTCCGAACAACGGTTTTCTGCGGCGATCGCCTGCAGGATGTCGTCCGCCAGCCAAGAGGTCAGCGGCACCACGGCAGCCGTATTGCCGGAAAACACCCGGTCGGTGAATGCGTCGACGAACCAGATGCGCATATGTCCGGCCTTCTTGAACTCGTGTTTAACCCGTTGCCGCCCACCGATGGAGTGGAGCGGTTAACGGATATTCACCACGACGGGTAAATACGACGCCTTCGCTCGCGGGGGCGAGGGTTAACCCCTGTCGCGGGTAGTCCAGCCGTGATCCAGCGGGCCGTGCCCCGCGCCGAGGACAGGCGCACGACGAATTGCCTCCAGGAGATACTCCCGGGCGGCGCGTACCGCAGCCTCCAGCCTCTCGCCCTGCGCGAGCTTTACCGCGATAGCGGACGCGAGGGTGCAGCCGGTGCCGTGCGTGGCGCGTGTTGCGATGCGCGGGGACTCCAGCACGGTGAAGCCCGCGTCCGACACCAGCACGTCGCGGAGCAGCGGCCCGTCGATGTGTCCGCCCTTCACCAATGCGGCGTGCGCCCCGAGCGCGAGCAGCTTTTCGCCCGCCCGCTTCTGGCCGTCGAGATCGGTCACGGCCGTCCCGGTGAGCGCTTCGGCCTCCGGCGCGTTGGGCGTGACCAGCGCAGCGCGCGGCAACATCAGCGCGCGGACGGTGTCGATCGCGCCCGGCTCCAGCAGCGCATGGCCGCCCTTGGCGATCATCACCGGATCGACGACGAGCGGGATTTCGCTCGCGAAGTCGTCGATCGCGCGCGCGACGGTCTCCACCGTTTCCGCCGTGCCGAGCATGCCGGTCTTCAGCACGTCGGCGCCGATGTCCTCCAGCACCTCGCGCATCTGCGCAGCGACGATCTCGAGCGGGATCGCGTGGACGCCGTGCACGCCCAGCGTGTTCTGCACGGTAATCGCAGTGACCGCCGTCATCGCGTAGCCACCGAGCGCGGTGACCGTCTTGATGTCGGCCTGGATGCCCGCGCCGCCGCCGGAATCGGAGCCCGCGATGATGAGGACGCGGCCGATCATGCGGCTGGACCGGACGACAGCTTGAGACCGATGACGCCGCCGACGATGGCGGCGATAGAGAGAATGCGCAACGCTGTCGCGGGCTCCTTCAGGAACACGATCCCGACAGTCGCCGCGCCCACCGCGCCGATGCCGGTCCAGATCGCGTAGGCCGTGCCCACCGGCAGCGCGCGCATGGCGATCGACAGCAGCCAGAAGCTGGCGACCATCGCGGCCAGCGTGGCCACCGTCACTGTGTCATCGTCCCGGAAAGCGAACTTGAATCCCGCCGCCCAGGCGACCTCCAGCAGCCCCGCGCCAAACAGCGCCCACCAGTGCACGCTCATGCGCCCTCCCCTATCGCGCGCGCCACGCGCAGCGCCTGCACCGTCTCCGCAACGTCATGCACGCGCAGCATGTCCGCGCCCTTGTTCGCCGCAAACAGCGCCGCCGCGAGCGAGCCGCCGAGTCGCGCATTCTCCGGCGAGACCTCGACACCATCCCGCGTCTCGATCTTGCCGATGAAGCTCTTGCGCGACGCCCCGAACAGCACCGGCTTGCCAGTCTCGGTCCGCAAGCGCGGGAGAGCATGCATCAACGCGATGTTCTGATGGAGTGTCTTGCCGAACCCGATGCCGGGATCGACCCAGATATCGGTGACCCCCGCCGTCTCCAGCGCAGCGACGCGCGCCTTCAGGAAGGCGATCACTTCCGTGACAACGTCACCGTAGCGCGGCGCCTTCTGCATCGTCTCCGGCTCACCCTGCATGTGCATGACGATGGCGATGGGCTTGAGCTGTCCTGCGACCTCCACGGCGCCGTCCGCGCGAAATCCGGTCACGTCGTTCCAGATCGTCGCGCCTGCGGCGATGGCGCGCGCCGCCACGGCAGGCTTCATAGTATCGACGGAGATCGGCGCATCGCTCCGCTGGCGCAGTGCGGCGATCACCGGCACGACGCGTGCGATCTCATCGGTTTCAGAGACCGGGGCCGCGCCAGGGCGGGTCGATTCACCACCGACATCGATCACGTCGGCGCCTGCGGCGAGCATCGTCTCGGCATGCGCCAGCGCACGCGCGGTATCGCTCCATGCACCGCCATCGGAGAAGCTGTCCGGCGTCACATTCAGCACGCCCATGATCCATGGGCCGCCCGAAAATCTCGGCGCCGACAGCATCAGATGTGCTGCACCAGCGACAGCATGTTCATGTCGGGGTCGCGGAACCACGCTACTTTCGTGCCGTCCGGCGCGCTCCAGATCCCGCGCTCGTCCTGCTGGAAGAACCCGAACCGCTCGAACTTCACGCCCTTCGGCGTCAGCCCATCGATAGCGGCGACAATGTCTGTCACCTGAAAGCCGAGAACCGCGTATGTCGATGGGATGACCGCCGGCACGCGCGACACCCGGATCGGTGTGCCGTTGGCGTCGAATACCAGGGCGAAGGTGTCGTCCGTGATGAACTTGAACCCCAGGGTATCTTGATAAAACGTCTTCGCCGCGTCCGGCCGCGTAGTGCCAATGAGCACATTGACTTTCGCCGATCCGAGCATGTCGGTCTCCCGCATGAGTGCCTGAGCCGGAGCCTAGCCCCGGGGTGCTCCAATGCACAGCACCCCGGAGCGATTGCCCCGGGGTGCTGGTTGAACACAACAATGAAGGAAACTACGCCCCCTGCGGCGCGGGATCGCCGCCCCAGCTCGGGCGACGCGGCTCCGGCGCATCGTCCACCACCGGCAGTGCAGGCGCGGGCGGCAGCGGCGATGCCGGCGTATCGTCCGGCCGGTCGAGCTTTTCGCCGCGCAGCACCTTGGCCACGTCCTCGCCGCTCAGGGTTTCGTACTCGATGAGCGCGTTGCCGAGAATATCCAGCTTGTCGCGGTTCTCCGTCAGCACCTTGCGCGCGAGTTGTTCGCCATCAGTGACGATACGGCGGATTTCTTGGTCGATCAGTTTGGCGGTCTCGCTGGAGATGTTGGTGCGCTGCGTCACCGAGTGGCCGAGGAACACTTCCTGCTCGTTGGCGCTGTAGCGCAGCGGCCCGAGCAGTTCGCTCATGCCCCATTCCGTCACCATGCGGCGCGCCATGTCGGTGGCCTGCATGATGTCGTTGGAGGCGCCGGTGTTGAGGTGCTCCTCGCCATAGACCAGTTGCTCCGCAACACGGCCGCCGAACGACATGCAGATTTTCGCTTCCGCCCAGGTCTTGGAATAGCTGAGCTTGTCGGCTTCCGGCAGCGACCACGTCACGCCCAGCGCGCGACCGCGCGGGATGATCGTGACCTTGTGCAGCGGGTCATTGCCGGGAACGAGGATGTTGAGCAGCGCGTGGCCGGCTTCGTGGAACGCAGTGGCGCGCTTTTCTTCTTCGGTCATCGCCATGGAGCGCCGTTCCGCGCCCATCATCACGCGATCCTTCGCGTCCTCGAATTCCTTTGAGGTGACCACGCGCTTGCCGCGACGGGCCGCAAGCAGCGCGGATTCGTTGACGAGGTTGGCGAGATCGGCGCCGGAGAAGCCCGGCGTGCCCCGCGCGATCACGCGCAGGTCCACGTCCGACGAGATCGGCACGTTCTTGGTGTGCACCTTGAGAATCTTCTCGCGGCCTGAAATGTCCGGGTTCGGCACCACGACCTGGCGGTCGAAGCGGCCCGGGCGCAGCAGCGCCGGATCGAGCACGTCGGGGCGGTTGGTCGCCGCGATCAGGATGATGCCTTCGTTGGCTTCAAATCCGTCCATCTCGACGAGCAGTTGGTTCAACGTCTGTTCGCGCTCGTCGTTGCCGCCGCCGAGGCCTGCGCCGCGATGACGGCCGACCGCGTCGATTTCGTCGATGAAGATGATGCAGGGCGCGTTCTTCTTGGCCTGCTCGAACATGTCGCGGACGCGCGAAGCGCCGACGCCGACGAACATCTCGACGAAGTCCGAACCGGAGATCGAGAAGAACGGCACGTTGGCTTCGCCGGCGATGGCGCGGGCGAGCAGCGTCTTGCCGGTGCCGGGCGGGCCGATCAGCAACGCGCCTTTCGGAATCTTGCCGCCGAGGCGCTGGAACTTGCCGGGATCGCGCAGGAACTCGACGATCTCCTGCAGCTCTTCCTTGGCTTCGTCGATGCCGGCGACGTCATCGAACATGACGCGGCCCTTGGCTTCGTTAAGAAGCTTCGCCTTGGATTTTCCAAAGCCCATGGCGCCGCGGCCGCCCGACTGCATCTGGCGCATGAAGAAGAACCAGGCGCCGATCAGCAGCAGCATCGGCAGCGAGCCGATCAGGATATCGACCAGCGTCGGGCCCTGTTGCTGGCGCTCGGTGCGGATATCGACCTTGGTGGCGTCCAGCTTGGCAATCGTCTCGTCGAGCGCCCCTGCGGGCACGTACGTGACGACCGTCTGTGACGGGCTATCGTTGGTCTTGGCGGTGATGACTTCGCCCTTGGTCGAGATCGACTTGATCCGCCCGGCGTTCACGTCCTGCATGAGCTGGCTGTAGGACCGCTCCGTGGCGTTCCGCGCGTCGTTCTGCGGCACGATCATCTGGAACAGGACCACCAGGAGCAACGCGATCGCGCCCCAGATCAGCAGATTTCGGATCGGCATCGTCAGGCCCTGATTTCCGCCCCGTCAGTTCGACCGGGCTCCAGCATCTTAAGCAAGATAGGGTCGCGGTGGCCCCGTGAACACCACCGACTATCACACTGTGCTCAAGGCGCCGTGAACAGGTTGCAATTCATGCGCCCGTACCGGCGCGCCACAGGAGCCGGTCGAGCCGGTCGCCGATCAGCCAGCGCGCCGCGACTGGAGCGTCCGCCAGCGACCAAGTCTCGGTCCCGAAGCGGAACATCGGCGCCGTCCCCACCTCAGGAGCAACCACTGTCCAGCCCGGCCCCGGCGCGGTCAGCGCCAGCCGCCCGTCCCAGACCACCGCCTCCCCCGCGGGCAAGGCCAAATCGGGCAGGCGACGGCCGCCGCCACGCCGGCCCAGCACGCCGCCCGGATCGCGGGTGACGCAGATCCCGACGCCCGCGCGAAAGCGGGCGCCGGCCAGCGTGCCCCCCTGTCGCGCCATGAGCCGGTCAACGAGCCCGGTGACAGCCGCGCCTGCGGGTTCTCGCATGGCGCCGCCCACGGCTGCCGCCAGCGCCGCCAGCGCGCGACCACAGCCGTCTTCCCCAGTGACCCGACGCAAGCGCGCTGCGCCCTCCTCAATCGCGGCATGCGCCGTCAGGAAGCTGCGCGCGGCGCGATCGGCGTCCGTCGCGATGCGCGCCTGCGCTTCCGCTTGTACCGCCAGCGCCTCCACCTCACCGCTTCCAGCAAGCTGGGCGCGGGCACGCACACGGGCGTAGCGGGGCAGCGCGTTGGCGGGATCTTCCAGCCAGTCCACTTGCGCGACAACGAGCAGATCGCGCAGCGCTTGCCGGCGCCAGTGGAGCAGCGGCCGCGCGAGCCATAGATCGTGCGCCTCCGGCCAGATCGGGCACGGGCTGAGCGGCGCCATACCAGCCATGCCGCGGGCGCCGCTGCCGGCGGCGGCGCGCATCAGCAGCGTTTCAGCCTGGTCATCCAGCGTGTGCCCAAGAAAGAGCGTACCGGCGCCAATCTCACGCGCCATCCGCGCCAGCGCCGCGTAGCGCGCTGTCCGCGCGGCCGCTTGCGCCGTCTTCGGTCCATCGGACCACGCCAGGCGGATTGTGCGGACCTCGGCGCCGATGTGTGCGGCTATGCCTGCGGCGCGTTCGGCGTCGCGCGCAGAGCCTTCTCGCAACGCGTGATCGACGATCCCCGCCACCAGTCGGCGGCCCTGCGCGCGCGCGACATCGGCGAGAAGCAGCAGCAATGCGGTGGAATCCCCGCCCCCTGATGCGCCGACGAAGATGGGTGTGCCGGGCGTCAGCGTGCGGGCGACGAAAGCCGCGAGATCAGCGTTTGGGCTGCGCGGCGGGCGGTGTGGCGGCGACGGGTGGGACCCGCGCAAGGAGGAAGAGGGAGTAGGTCTCAAGCGCCGAACCCCACGTCGTCAACGACGCCTTCAGACCATCCTGCGACACGCCGCCCTGCAGGCTCACATCCATCTGGAGCGCCGGATCGCGCTTTTCGTCAAGAAAGGCGCGCGTGAACCGGGTGCGGGCGTTCCAGCCGTTGATCCGTTCCCACGCCACGCGCTGACCGCCGGTGAACCCGGCATAGAGTTCGATATCGGTACAGCCGCTGCCTGACGCCTGACAGTTGGAGAGAAACGCCTGGAACGGCTGCGCGCCCAGCTTGGCGATCACATACGTCTGCCCGTTCTCGGTTTTCTCCTCTGCGGTGAAGCCGGCCCGGACGAGCGCGCCCATGAGACCGGCGATGTCGAGGCTGGTGATGGCGCCGACGCGCGGCCCTGCGGGGGCGCGGCCCACCGGTTGATCGACCACAACGGATCCGGATGCCGCTGGTTGGGCAAGCGCGGGCTGGGCGCCGAGTAGCAGCGCGGCGGCGAGAAGGACGGATCGCATCGGCGTTCCTCTTGATGTCTGAAAAAGCGTCAGCGTGCCGGACATTGCGCGGCGCGCGCTTCAACGGCAGCGACGTTGCGGGTGGAGGCATTGGCGCGTGGATACTTCGTCACCAGATCGCGAAACACGCCGCAGGCTTCGGCCTTCTTGCCCACGCCATTCAGCGCCACACCCAGCATGACCCAAGAGTCAGGCGCGCGCGGCACGCCCGGATGATCGGCGAGCAGCTTCACGAAGGTGTCCCCGGCGTCGGCAAAATGGCGCTGCGCTACCTGCGTGCGGCCGACGAAATAGCGCGCTTCCGGCGCATCGGGCGATTGAGGATTGGCGCGTGCAAACGTCGTGAAGGCGGCCTCCGCTTCCGGGAAACGCCCAAGCTGCAGAAGACGCATCGCTTCGCGCAAAATCTGGGCGCCGTCACCGGGCACGGCGGCGGCGGGCAAGGTGCCGAGGTTTCCGCCTGCGTTCGGCGGTGGGGGCGGGCCCGCCCGCACGGCGGGTGCGGGTTGCGCCGCGTCGGCGGTTTCCTGCGACGCCGGGCTTTGCGCTTCCGCGTCCTTCAGCAACCGTTCGAGCCGGCCATTTTCATTGCGCGCGCGGCGCAGCTCGATGGACAGACGCTCGTTCTCATTGGTGGCTTGACGCAACATCTGCTCCAGGTCGCCGACGCGTTCCTGAAGCTGGATTAGGTTTTCGCTGGGCGCTGGCGCGCTCGTCACCGATTGCGCCAGCGCGGTGCCTGCCGCCGTCATCCCTGCCCCGAAGGTACAGACGACGGCAGCGGCAATGAGGGCCTTCATGGTCATGAGGTGCCCTCTAGGCGCCCGCTTCGGCGAAAATGCGGCGCTTAGCTGGTGGCCCCGGACACGAGCTGCGTGTGGGCGTTGCGGTTCAGCGAGTGCGCTTCCTCGGTCGGACGAGAGTCGAGCGGGCGTTCCTTGCCATACGACACCGTGTCCAGACGGCCCGCCGGAACGCCGAGGCTGACCAGATAGTCCTTGGTGGCGGCAGCGCGGCGGGCTCCGAGCGCGATATTGTATTCACGGGTGCCTCGCTCGTCGGCGTTGCCAGCCACGAGGACCCGCACAGCCGCGTACCGACGCAGCCAGGCGGCCTGCTTTTCAAGCGTCGCACGAGCCTCGGGGCTCAGATCGTAGCGGTCGTAGCCGAAGAACACGCGCTCCCCGACCGACACCCGGAAATCGTCCAGAGAGCCCGGCGCCGGGCCCTGGGGACTAGGCGCGGGCAACGGCTGGGGCGCGGGCGCGGGAGTCGTCACCGGCGGCGGGGCATCCTCGACCTTGGGCTTGCTGGCGCAGGCGCCCAGACCAAGAGCAACGGTGAGAGCAATGATCTGAGCAGCGTGGCGCATTGGGAGGAACCTTCTAGTTCCCGCTGCGGTCTGCGGCGGGTTCATGCCAGTACAATTCATAACTTGGTGGAAAGTTCGGCAGACGCTCCCGCGCCGTCCCGTCGATCCAGCCGAATTTGTACCTCGCGCGCGGGAACAACCGCAACCACTTGGGTTAACAAGGCTTACTTCGGCTCGAAGACACTTTAATTATCGGCGACGCTTCAGGAGAATCCCGTGCATTACCTCCACACCATGGTCCGGGTGACCGATATCGACGCCGCGCTGGTCTTCTATTGCGGGGCGCTGGGACTGGAGGAGGTCCGTCGGGTCGACAACGAGGGCGGCCGGTTCACGCTGGTGTTTCTGGCCGCGCCCGACGACGCCGCGCGGGTGAAGGGCGACTTCTCGATCACCGGGACCGGCGTCCCGATGGTAGAGCTGACCCACAACTGGGACCCGGAGGACTACACCGGCGGCCGCAACTTCGGCCACCTCGCCTACGCCGTGGACGACATCTACGCCGCGTGCGCCCGGCTGCAGGAACACGGCGTCACCATCTCCCGCCCGCCCCGTGACGGTCGGATGGCCTTCATCCGCTCGCCGGACAACATCTCGGTGGAGTTGCTGCAGAAGGGCGCGCCGCTGGCGCCCGCGGAGCCGTGGACGAGCATGCCGAACGTGGGCGTCTGGTAGGCGCGTCAGATCTTCCGCGCGGCGGCGACGTCGTATTCCATCATGTCGCGATCGCCGATGCCGGCTGCGGGCCATGCCTCCCGCCAGGTCTTCATGTGCGCGGAGTGGCGGTGCGTCTCGCGCGCGGCGTTGTCCTGGAACACCTCGAAGATGTGGACGAGGTGATCGTCAGTCACGTCGAACGCGAACGAGTACGCGATGCAGCCCGGCTCCGCGCGGCTCGCGGCCACCATCGCGCGGATGTGCGGCAGCGCCGCGTCGCGCATGCCCGGCTGGATGCGGACGGTTCCAGCCAGCGCGATCACTTCAGCCACGCCGTCTGCAGCCTGCGGCGTCGTTCATAGGCGCCGATATCCTCGTCTTTCGTCAGCGTCATGCCGATGTCGTCGAGGCCTTCCAGCAGCTTGAGCTTGCGCCCGGGCTCGATCTCGAAGCCGAACATCTGGCCCGACGGCGACGTGACGGTCTGCGTGTAGAGATCCACCGCGAATACGTGGTTGCCGCCGCGCGCCTCGTCGACGAGCTTGTCGATGGCGTCCTGCGGCAGCGCGATGGGCAGGAGACCGTTGTTGAAGCAATTGTTGTAGAAGATGTCGGCGAACGACGGCGCGATCACGCAGCGAAAGCCGAAATCCGTCAGCGCCCACGGCGCATGCTCGCGCGAGGAGCCGCAGCCGAAGTTCGGGCCCGCGATCAGGATGCCGGCCTTCGCGTAGGTCGGCTGGTTCAGCACGAAGTCGTCCTTCGGCTTGCCGTCCTGATCGAAGCGCAGATCGTAGAACAGACCCTTGCCAAGTCCCGTGCGCTCAACGGTTGCGAGGAACTGCTTCGGGATGATCTGGTCGGTATCGATGTTGGCGACCGCCAGCGGCGCGGCGGTGGTTTCGAGGTGGGTGAAGGGCTGCATGGTCATGGTCCGAGAAAAAGTGTCGGGACGTTGCTTGTGCCGTCGCGCACGGTGAACACGCGAGAGCCGGGTTTGCGGCCCTTGCGCACTTCGGAGACGTTGAAGCCAGCGGCGGCGACGCGCGCGTGTGCGCCGTCGATGTCCTCCACGCGCCACGTGAAGCCCATCAGGCTGTCGTTCCCGTCAGAGACGCCCGCCTTCAGGTCGTGCACGACTTCGAGCACCGTTTCACCACAGCGGAAGAACAGGAAGCGCGTGCCGAACTCAGGCGTGGTGCGGTCCAGCCGCATGTCGAGGCCGAGCTTTGCGCCGTAGATCGCCTGCGCGCGTTCCGGCGCTGGCGTGCGCACCACCGCGTGATCGAGGCCGGTGACGCCGGACGGCGTCGTCATTTCGGAGCGCGGCCATGGCGCATTCTCCGGCTTCTGCTCCATCACGAACGTGGTGACGCCGGCGAGTTCGGTGGAGAACATCTGCCAGCGACGCTTCTCGCCGTTGCTCACGTGGGTGGACCGCAGCGGATGCGGCGCCGTCACCGTCACGCCGCGCCGTTCAAGCGTCTTGTGCGTGGCGGCAAGATCCGGCGTCGCGTACGCCAGCGCCCAGACGCCCTCGCCGTGCGCGTCGAGATGCGCCTGCATGCGCTCGCCCCCCGGCCCCGGCCCCACCGGCGCGATGATGTCGACCGCCATGTTGTCGAGCTGGAACCACACGTTCTCCGCGCCATGATCCAGCCCGCGCCAGTTTGGCGCGCAGCCGAGCAGCGCGGTGTAGCGCTCTGTCGCGGCGTCGAGGTCCTTCACGACGATGGCGACGTGATCGAGGGCGGTGATCACGACAGTGCCCGCACATCAACCAGACGCCCCTCAATCGCCGCCGCCGCCGCCATCGCCGGCGAGACCAGATGCGTGCGCCCGCCCCGCCCCTGCCGGCCTTCGAAGTTGCGATTGCTCGTGCTTGCACAGCGTTCGCCGTTGGCGAGCTTGTCGGGGTTCATGCCGAGGCACATGGAGCAGCCCGGTTCGCGCCATTCGAAGCCGGCGTCGATGAAGATGCGGTCGAGGCCTTCGCTTTCGGCCTGTTCGCGCACGAGGCCCGAGCCCGGCACCACCATCGCGCGCACGCCGTCCGCCACCGTCCTGCCTTCGGCGATCTTCGCCGCGATGCGCAGGTCCTCGATCCGCGAGTTGGTGCATGAGCCGATGAACACGCGCTGGATCGGCAAGCCCTCCAGCTTCTGCCCCGGCGCCAGATCCATGTAGGCGAGCGCGCGGCGCGCCACGTCGGCGCGCACGGGATCGGCGAACGCTTCCGGATCGGGTACGACGCCGTCGATCGGCGCGCCCTGCTCCGGGTTGGTGCCCCATGTCACGTACGGCGCGAGCGTGGAGACGTCGATCGTCTCCTCGACATCATAGACGGCCGAGGGATCGGACTTCAGCGTCTTCCAGTAGAGCAGCGCTTCCTGCCACGCGCCGCCCTTCGGGGCCGCAACGCGTCCCATGAGGTACGCAAACGTCTTCTCGTCCGGCGCAACGAGGCCCGCCCTCGCGCCGGCCTCTATGCTCATGTTGCAGACCGTCATCCGCGCTTCCATCGACAGCGCACGGATCGCCTCCCCCGCATACTCGATGACGTAGCCGGTGCCGCCGCCCATCCCGATCTTGGCGATCAGCGCGAGGATCATGTCCTTCGCATAGACGCCTGCCGGCAGCGCGCCGTCGAACCGCGCCAGCATGTTCCTGGCCTTGCGCGCGCGCAGCGTCTGCGTGGCGAGCACGTGCTCCACCTCGCTGGTGCCGATGCCGAACGCGAGCGCGCCGACCGCGCCGTGGGTGGAGGTGTGGCTGTCGCCGCAGACGATGGTCATGCCCGGCTGCGTGCGGCCCTGCTCCGGGCCGACGACATGAACGATGCCGTTGCGGACATCGCCCATCGGGAAAAACTCGATGCCGTGCGTGGCGACGTTCCTGGTCAGCGTCGCGAGCTGCAGCCGCGCCTCGGGATCCTTCACGCCGGCGAGGCCCAGCGCCTGCCCCTCCGTCGGCGTGTTGTGATCGGCCACCGCGAGCGTGAGGTCGGGCCGGCGCACCGGGCGCGCGGCGGCCTTGAGCCCCGCGAACGCCTGCGGCGTCGTCACCTCATGGATGAGGTGGAGATCGATGTAGAGGAGCGCCGTGCCGTCGCTTTCCTGCGTGACGACGTGGCTGTCCCAGATCTTGTCGTAGAGGGTGCGTGCGGCCATGGGCCGATGTAGGGCGTGAACCGGCCCCCCCGCAACAGGCTCAGTCGCAACCGTCCCGCGCCCCGTCGAAGGTCACGGACCGGTCGGGGCTGGTGACGTAGGTGATCTTCAGCGTCTCCGGCCGGGCGTCGATCTCCACCCACTGGGTGTTGTCCCCGTCCGCCTTGCCGCGCCCGAAGAAGGCGCGCCAGCACGGCGGCGAGGACATCATCGACAGCTCAACCATGCACATCGACCACGCCGCCGCGTCACCCCCGCGCACCAGCTTCCAGCGGACCGGATCGGTCTCCCCGCCCGGCAGATACGTCAGCTCATCGCCCTGAAAGCCGTCGGGCTTGGGAAACCAGCGCTGGGTGATGGTGTTCTCGCCGCGCCGCTCGACCCAGCAGCCGCGCAGGGCCTCGGCCCCGCTCCCCGCCGGTGGCGTCGACGCGCACCCGGCCAACGCCAGCGCCAGAAGTCCCGCCAATGCCCGCATACCCGTCTCCCGCGAAGATTGACGCCGCCGGCGCCGCGTTCGATCAT
>JANNVF010000119.1:0-1956 GCA_031414315.1 Hyphomonadaceae bacterium
CGCGTGAAAGGCGGCTTCACCGTCGACCTCGGCGGCGCCAACGCGTTCCTGCCGGGTTCGCAAGTGGACATCCGCCCGGTGCGCGACGTCGGCCCGCTGATGCACATCGTGCAGCCGTTCGCGATCCTGAAGATGGACCGCGCGCGCGGCAACATCGTCGTCTCGCGCCGCGCCGTGCTGGAAGAAACCCGCGCCGCCGAACGCTCCGAAATCGTCGGCCAGCTGCAAGAGGGCGAAGTCCGCGACGGCATCGTCAAGAACATCACCGACTACGGCGCGTTTGTGGATCTCGGCGGCATCGACGGCCTGCTGCACGTCACCGACATGAGCTGGAAGCGCGTGTCGCACCCGTCGCAGGTGCTGAACGTCGGCGACACGGTGAAGGTGCAGATCGTCAAGATCAATCCGGACACGCAACGCATCTCGCTCGGCATGAAGCAGCTCCTGTCCGACCCGTGGGAAGGCGTGGAGCAGAAGTATCCGATCGACGGGCGCTTCACCGGCCGCGTGACGAACATCACCGACTACGGCGCGTTCGTGGAACTGGAGCCCGGCGTCGAAGGCCTGGTTCACGTTTCGGAAATGAGCTGGACCAAGAAGAACACGCACCCCGGCAAGATCATCTCCACCTCGCAGGAAGTGGACGTGATGATCCTCGACGTGGACAGCGACAAGCGCCGCATTTCGCTGGGCTTGAAGCAGGTGATGTCGAACCCGTGGGAGCAGTTCATCGCCGATCACCCGGTGGGCACGCAGATCGAAGGCGAGGTGAAGAACATCACCGAGTTCGGTCTGTTCGTCGGCCTGACGCCCGAGCTGGACGGCATGGTCCACCTCTCCGACATCGCGTGGGACGCGCAGGGTGAGGAAGCCCTCCAGCGTTACAACAAGGGCGATATCGTGCAGGCCAAGGTTCTCGACGTCGACGTCGAGAAGGAACGCATCAGCCTCGGCATCAAGCAGGCCAACGAAGCGTCGGCCGGCGCCGGCGCTGCTGCCGGCGGCGACTACCGCCGCGGCCAGCAGGTCACCGTTGAAGTGCTGGAAGTCACGTCGGGCGGTCTGGAAGTCGGGTTCGGCGAAGGCAACGCCATGCGCAGCTTCATCCGCAAGACCGATCTCTCGCGCGACCGCTCTGAGCAACGCCCGGAACGCTTCGCTGTAGGCGACCGGATCGATGCCGCAGTGACCACCTTCGACAAGGCCTCGCGCCGCGTGTCGCTGTCGGTCAAGCAACTGGAAATGGCCGCCGAGAAGGAAGCCATCGCACAGTACGGCTCGTCGGACTCGGGGGCGTCGCTGGGCGACATCCTCGGCGCTGCGCTGAAGAACGCCGACAAGACCTGAGGCCAACGCCTCTGAACACGGAAACGGCCGGAGGAAACTCCGGCCGTTTTTTGTTTCCGTAGCGCCGGTCTCCAGACCGGCCCCCTGCCGCAGCACTTGCGCCCGTCCTGAAATGGTTAGCCGGTCTGGAGACCGGCGCTACGGAACAGGGCGCCCCTTTCCCCACCTTCAGTTGACGGACTCACTTGCCTCCTGTTTCCATACCATTGGCGGCAAAGGGGAATTGGCATGCTGCGATCGGAACTGGTCGCCCGGCTACAGGCTGAGCATCCCGACCTGCGGGCGCAGGACGTGGAGGCGATGGTGGAAACCGTGCTGGATGAGATCGTCCGGGCGCTGGAAAAGGGCGACCGGGTGGAGTTGCGCGGCTTCGGCGCATTCTCGATCCGCAGGCGGGCCGCCCGGCAGGGCCGCAACCCGCGTACCGGCGCCACCGTGAAGGTCGCCGCCAAGAGCGTGCCGTTCTTCAAGCCCGGCAAGGAACTGCGCGCCAAGGTCGACGTGGCGCCGCCGGCCCGCAAGCCGCGCGCCCGCAAGACCCGCGCGAAGTGATTTCCCGCCCCGCGCGTTGACGCCCCCGAGTCCGACGAGCCGTACTGTGCGATGGCT
>JANNVF010000120.1:0-5987 GCA_031414315.1 Hyphomonadaceae bacterium
GGCGGGGTGTGGCGGGGTGCCCCCGGCCGGTCCCGGTATCGCCCAGGTTGGCCACGATCCGCCGGCACAGATGCAGCGCATGCTCGTCGTTCACCGCGTAGTGATCCGCCACACCCGAGCGACGCGCGTGCACGTCGGCGCCGCCAAGATCTTCCGCGCTGATCACTTCGCCTGTCGCGGCCTTCACCAGCGGCGGGCCGCCGAGAAATATAGTCCCTTGCTTGCGGACGATGATCGTCTCGTCGCTCATCGCCGGCACGTAGGCGCCGCCGGCGGTGCACGAGCCCATCACCACCGCGATCTGCGGGATGCCTTCGGCACTCATGTTGGCCTGGTTGTAGAAGATGCGGCCGAAGTGCTCGCGGTCGGGAAAGACATCCGCCTGAAACGGCAGGTTCGCGCCGCCCGAGTCGACGAGGTAGATGCACGGCAGCCTGTTCTCGCGCGCGATCTCGTGGGCGCGCAGGTGCTTCTTCACCGTCATCGGATAGTAGGTGCCGCCCTTCACGGTGGCGTCGTTGCAGATGATCATCACCGTGCGGCCTTCCACGCGGCCGACGCCGGCGATGAGGGACGCCGCGTGCACGTCGCCCTCGTACATGCCGTTGGCCGCGAGGGCGCCGATCTCGAGAAAGGGCGTGGCGGGATCGATCAGGCGCTCGACCCGGTCGCGCGGCAGGAGCTTGCCGCGGTCGGTGTGCTTCTTGCGGGTTTCCGGCGTGCCGCCGGCGGCGGCGAGCGCGGTGCGAACGCGGAGGTCGTCCACCAGCGCGGTCATGCGCGCGGTGTTGCGGGCGAAGGCTTCGGAGGCCGGATCGGCGTGGGACGCAAGGATGCTCATGGCCCCCTTGTTGGCGTGACCGGTGGCGCTATGCAACCGGAGGGGGCCGGGCGACGAAGGGGGGACTGCGGCCTTTCACACCGGCGCAACCATTCTCACCTTAGGGTGGGGCGAACACGGGCGGACATCGGCAATGACACGGGGCCTGACGGACATCCCGTTCCTCCAGGGCGCGAGCGCGGAAGCGCTGGCGCTGGCGGAAGCCGAGGCGGAATGGTTCTCGCTGCCCGGCGGCTGGCCGCTGTTTCATGCCGGGGAGCCGTCGGACGGGCTCTGTTTTGTGCTTTCGGGCTCGCTGGCCGCGTTTCGCGGCGGCGGCGACGAGCCGCAGCTGATCGGCTACATCCGCGCCGGCGAACCGGTCGGCGAAATGGCGCTGGTCGGCGGCGACAGCCATTCGGGCTCGGTCTACGCGATCCGCGACACCGAGCTTGTCCGGTTTTCGCGCGACAGCTTCGAGCGCCTGATCGACCTCCACCCCCAGCTCATGCGCAACCTCGCGCGGCTGATCCTGCGCCGCTCCCGGGAAGGCTCGCGCAAGAGCGCCCGCACCGAACCCAAGGTCTACGCGCTCATCGCCACCTCGCCGACCATCGATCTGCGTCTGCGCGCACGCACGCTGGCCGAAGCGATGGCCAAGATCGGCAAGAACGCCTGCGTTATCGGCGAGGAAGCCGACGACATGCTGAGCGAGTGGTTCGACGATCTGGAGCGGGACCACGACGCGGTGTTCCTGATCAGCCCGATCTCCGACACCTCGTGGTTCCGCACCTGTTTGCGTCAGGCCGACCGGGTGTGGGTGCTGGCGCGCGCGGATGCGGTGCCGTCGATCCCGCTGCTGCCGGAGGGCAATTACTCGCCGGCGCGCCAGTTTCAGCTGGTCGACATCGTGCTGCTGCACCACGGCGCCGAGCGGCGCGAGGCGTCGGCGGAACAGTGGCGGCGCGCCTGCGACGCCGCGCGCATCTTTCACTGGCGCGGTCTCGACGACGAGGACGCCGCACGCCTTGCCCGCGTGGTCTCCGGTCAGGCGACGGGGCTGGTGCTGTCGGGCGGCGGCGCGCGCGCGTACGCGCATCTGGGCGTCATCCGGGCGCTGCGCGAATACGGCATGAACATCGACATCGTCGGCGGCACCAGCATGGGCGGCCTGGTCGCGGCCTGCTTCGCGATGGGCTGGGACGACAACGAGATGGAAGTCCGCATCCGCAAGGCGTTCGTGGAGTCCAATCCGCTGGGCGACTACGTGCTGCCGGTGGTGGCGCTCTCGCGCGGGCGACGGGTGGAGACGCGGCTTGAGGAGAACTTCGCCGATACGCTCATCGAGGATCTGCGTGTGCCGTTCTTCTGTGTGTCCACCAATCTGGTGACCGCGTCCGCGCACGTGCACCGCTCCGGCATCCTGCGCCACGCCCTGCGCGCATCGATCTCGCTGCCCGGCATTCTGCCGCCGGTGGTGGACGGCGCGCAGTCGCTGCTGGTGGATGGCGCGGTGGTGATGAACTTCCCGGTGGACATCATGAAGGAGATGCACCGTGGCCCGATCGTCGGCGTCGACGTGGCGCGAAAGAGCACGATCGATCCGCTCGACTTCGTCGATGTGCCCGACTTCATCAACTGGGTCACGCGACGGGGGCTGCAGGCGGCGCCGCCGATCGCGTCGCTGCTGATGCACACCGCCACGCTCACCGTCGATCCGTGGCTGGGGCGCGACAGCACGGACGTGCTGATCACGCCGGAAATGGCCGACGTCGATCTGCGCGACTGGAAGAAGTTCGATTCCGCCGTGGCCGCGGGCTACGAGGCCACGGTCGCCGCGCTGAAGCGCAAGGCGGACGGAACCGTCCATCTGCCCCCCGAAGACACGCGCGCGCCCACCATCGAGGGCCTTCCCGGACACCGCATCGCAGGTGCATGATGGCAGGGTAGCCGACTGCTAGAACCGGCTCAGGACTCTGGAGCCCGCATGCGCGTCTTGTTGTTTGCCATCGCCGTCATGGCCGTCGCGTGCAGTCCGAAGCCACCGGCGGATGCGCCGACCGGCGCTGACTGCAACCATGCCGTCTCCCGCACGGTGTCGTTCACCGCCACCGATGCGCAGGACACCATCGAGGCGCGTTCGCTCGGCTCCTCGTGCGAAACGGCCGTCGTCGTGTGGACGCTGCGCGACGCGGCGGGAAAACCGTTGTGGACCCACGCCGCGCCCTACGCGTGGCTGTCGACGCCCACCGATCCGCGCTCGGTCGCGGAAGTGCAGACCTTTCTGGAGCGCTGGGCGGGCGTGGCGGTCGATGACACGTCGGCGTCACCGGCTTGGGCGCTGGACAGTCCCGGCGGTCCTGAAGGCTGGGGCGCATCCGGCGGCAGCATGTTTTCCCGCGACACCTACGAAACCATCCGCGCCGCGCGCCTGCCGCGCGTCTGCGTGCCGACGACCGCCGAGCGCTACCAGTGCATTTTCTACGACGCGCAATCGGAGGCGGTGGATGTCCACTTCTCCGGCGGCGCGTGAGCGCGCCGTGACGGCCGGGAGTTTTTCATGAAGCATCTTTTGTATGTCGCGCTGACGGCGGGCTTTCTTGTCGGATGCGGGCCGAAGGCCACCACCGAACCGGAAGCCGCGCGCGCCGACGCCGTTGCGGAAGTTGCAGCCCCGACTGGCGCGTGCACCGCGCAGGCAGCGGTGGACTGGGAGCCGGCGCCGGGCGCCAAGTACGTGATCACCGGCGCCGCCGGCGGGCCGACCTGCAACACCGGGCGCGCGGTGCTGACCATCCGCGACGCGGCGACCCAGAAAATCCTCCTCGTGTCCGACGACAACGATGTCTCGGTGATGAGCAACACCGTGTTCTCGGAAGCACAGACGCCGGAGTCGCTGAAGACTGCACTCATCTCCTGGATCGATCCCGGCGATGATCCGATGCTCGGCACGGCGAAGGATCTGCCGGAGTGGAGAGCCGGGCAGGAGCAACCATCTGCCGGCGAATTTCCGTTCTACCCGCACGAGGGCATGACGCGAGAGCAGTACGCAGCGCTGCGCGCGGCCGACAAGCCGCTCTACTGCCACGTGCAGGGCGGCGAGAGCATGGCCTGCTATGTGCTAGACGCTGGCGCGGGCACGCTGACGGACGTGGGTCTGCAGACGTTTCCGGGGTGAGCAGAGCCGCGCGCTACAGCGTCGCGAGAGATAGCGCGCGCCGGTCACCGACGTACACCTGCTGGAAGAAGCGTCGCGCCGCAGCGGCGCCGCGCGTGTCACCCTGCGCGCGCCGTGCTTCGGCAAGGCCCCAGAACGCGTAGGCGTTGTTGGGATTTTCCATCAGCGTGTGCAGGAACTCCGCCTCCGCGCGCGCCGGTTGTCCGGCGGCGACGAGTGCGGCGCCCAGAGACTGGCGCACCGGATAGTAGAAGTACGGCGGCTCGTAGTACGGGAGCTTGGCTTGCTGATCGACGGCGGACTGGAACGCCGCCGCCGCCTCGGTGAACTTGCGTTCCCCCATCAGCGCCTTGCCTTCGACGACGGTGCGCATGAGCTGCAGGAGATCCCTGGTCGGGATGCCGCTGGCGTTCATCGCGCTGAAATCGCCGGATTGTGCGAGCGTGTCGAGCTTCGCGGATTCCGCGCGCGCTTCGGTGAACCGGTTGAGGCGCACATATGCGGTCGCGCGCGCGTAGAGCCATGACGCGGTGACGTAGTCCACGCCGGAGGCCGGCGCAGAGTCCGCGAGAATGGACGCGGGCGTTGCGAACTGCGCCCTGGCGAACCACGGCGCGGCTTTCACGGGCTGCGCGAGCGGCACCGCGCGCGCCATCTCGATCGGCAACGCCGCATCCAGCTTCGGCGCCATCGCCAGCGCGGTGCGCGCATCCCCGTTCATCTGCGCACTCGTTAGCACGAAGTGCAGGTTATGGGGGTAATAAGCGTACTGGTACATCGGGTTTGGATTGGCCGATGCGATGTAGGTTTCGTCCGCCTTCGCCGCGAGCTGGTTGGCGCGGATGGAATCCTTGAACCTGCCGATGCGGTAGTAGACGTGCGCCGGCATGTGCACGAGGTGGCCGGCGTTCGGCGCCAGCGTCGCCAGCGCATCGGCGGCGCGTTCGGCCCGCCACGGATCGGTGGAGGCCTCCACGAGATGGATGTAGAGGTGCGACGCGCCGATGTTGCGCGGGTCACGCGCCAGCACGGTCTCGGCGCGCTTCACCATTTCGGCGGTGTAGCCGAAGGGCTCGCGCCCGCTCGCCTGCCAGTAGTTCCACGGCTGGGTATCCATCATCGCCTCGATGGCGAAGGTCTGGATGTTGTCGTCGTCGGGGTACTGGTCGGCCACCGCGCGCATGGTTTCAGCGTAGGTGCGGTCCAGATGCGCGCGATCGGCTGGCGTGGCGCGGGTGTAGCGATAGACGATCGCCTCGATCAGCGCCTGTTCCTTTTCGGTCGCGGCGCCGGCCTTGGCCAGCGCCGCGCGCGCGGCGGCATACGCGGCGGGATTTTGCGCGGGGTCCATCGGCGCATTGATGTTGGGTCCGAGCGCAAACGCCTCGCCCCAGAAGCACATTGCGCACGCAGGATCGAGCCGCTGGGCTTCCTTGAACGCGCGCACCGCCTCGGCGTGGTTGAACCCGTGCAGCATGCGCAGGCCCTGATCGAAGTAGGTCTGGGCGCGCGGGTTGGTGGTTGTGATCGCCATGTGCGTGGCGCCGATGCCGGCCAGCAGCGGCGGCGCGGTTGTTCCAGGCAGGCCCGTCTGCGCGTACGCGCGCGCGGCGGTGAGCATGACCGCCAGGGACGCTACAGGCGGCGCGCACCGCGCCTGGGTGATGACGGCCGCGAGCGCGGGATCGACAGGCGGATCGACCGGCGCGAACGACGCGGCGATCAAGCCGACGGTGGCGGCGGTGACGAGAACGGCGCGCTTCATGTCAGACCCTCCGCGGACATTGGTGCGAGGGTCATTTCTAGCATCGATCAGGGCGCCCGCCACGAACGATCTCGTGTGCGGCGCGTGTTTCCCCGAAGACGCGAAAACGCGCGGTGCTGCTACTTCTTCGCGGCGGCGCGCGGCGCCGGCGCAGTCGCCAGCGGCGTGCAGATCTGGCGCACCGTCGCGCGATTGGCGCGGATGGTCTCGTAAGCGGCCTGAAC
>JANNVF010000121.1:0-2201 GCA_031414315.1 Hyphomonadaceae bacterium
GCCCCTCCCCCAACAAAAGTTGGAGGAGGGGAGGCGCTCGTGTGTCACCCCCCGCACTTCACCAGCGGCGTCGCAACATTCACGTTGTCCACCTGCAGCAGCCGGTCATCCTCCAGCCGCAGCTCCCATTGCGTCCCGGTCTCCGATGCCGGCGTCAGCGTGCGCGTGAAGATCGACCCGTTCTCCGCGCTCGCCACCCGCCCGACGCTCTCGTAGCCGTCCGGCATGTGCAACACGATGAAGTCCTCCTCGCCGCGCGTCGTGTGCGTGTAGCGCAGCGTCGTGGTGCACGCCGCCGCGCCGTCCTTCGCCGCATTGCCCCACACACCCTCGACACGATCGAGCAACGCCGCGCGCGCCGCAGGCGGATCGGCGGCCGCCGCGACGAGGCCATACTTCACGCACGACCCGTTGAGCGCCGGCAGCGCGCACGCCGCATTGCGCGCGCCGCCGAGGTTGTTGGCGAAACTCGCGGCGGCGGCGGCGAACACGGCGACCGCGACGATGGCGGGCCAGAGGGTGCGGTGCGTGGTCATGGCTACTGTGCCTCCAGTCGAGCGATGACGCGACGGGCCTCTTCGGCCGAGTGGATGTCGTGAACCTGCAGGTAACCGGATAACGCGTTGCGTGCAGCGCTGAGTGCCTCTGAAAGTCGCGCTCTATCGCCTCGCCGAACAAGCGCATCAAGCGCCGTCGATAGATTGAGCTGCATATCCGCCCAAGATTGTGGATTGTTGATTCGCGTCACAACT
This sequence comes from Hyphomonadaceae bacterium, assembly GCA_031414315.1. Lineage (GTDB taxonomy): Bacteria > Pseudomonadota > Alphaproteobacteria > Caulobacterales > Aquidulcibacteraceae > VFBF01. The sequence continues at coordinate 753 of JANNVF010000121.1, forward strand.
TCCAACGCAAGTCTATGTGAGGCGACAGCGTCCTGTAGCGCCCGGCCGTCGCCTCGCTCCCCGAGTTCAAAAAGGACCAAGCCTAGATTGCTCTGATCTTGCGCCCATTTCATCGGGGCGTTTGCGCGAGTGTGTACTTCCATTGCCGCACGAAATGCAGCCACCGCTTCCGTTAGCGCTTGGCCATCCCCGCCCATACCAGTTTCCAAGAGTGCAAGGCCGAGATTATTCTGCACCGCCGCCCAAATTTCAGGACCTGAACTGCGTGTATAGACTTCAAGTGCAGCGCGAAATACGCGTACAGCTTCCTGCGCTGCTTGTTGATCGCCGCGATCGTGCAGCACCAATAGCACACCTCCAAGGTTGTTTTGCGTTATCGCCCATTCCGCAGGCGAGTACTTTCGCGTTAACACGGTCAAGGCAGAACGGTACGCGATTGCAGCTTCTGACAACGACTCGTTGTCACCGCGCTCTGCAAGCACTCGTAAAACAAGACCCAGATTGTTTTGTGTTCGTGCCCAATTCTCTGGCGTGCTTTCACGCGTGACTACCTGCAAGACAGCACGGTATACGGCTACGGCGTCGCGAAGCGATTGATCGTCTCCGCGTTCGCCAAGTTTCCCGAGCACAATGGCCAAATTGCTCTGCGTATGAACCCATCGGGAAGGCAGCGTGGCGCGTGGTGAAAGCGGCGATGCGACGTCACGATAAAGGCGGACAGCTTCGTGTAGCGCCGTAAGCTCGCCAAATTGATCGCCGCGTTGGTAGAGTGCCCCTGCTTGATTCGTGATGTATTTCCACCGCGCATACGCGTCCCCCTCTGGCACCGTCTCCGCCGCCTGAGCGTAAAGCGCCGACGCGCCGAGAAAATTCGCACCCAAAAACGCCAACCGTCCGCGCTCGCCGATGGTCGCCGCCGCGCGAGTGCGTCGCGCGGTGGTGAGCGCTTCTTCCCGCGCGATCCCCGCCAGATCGCTCTCCGCCGCTTTCGCGAGCAGCGCGTCGCCGCCGGTGAGATCGCCCGCGTCGATGGCGGCGCGGGCGTCGGCCAGGAGTTTCGCCACCGCCGGATCGTCGGCGGCCTGCATGGCGGCGAGCTGCGTTTGCAACTCGGCGACCTGCGTGGCGCGGTCGTCGATGGAGGCGAGCAGCGCGTCGAAGTCGATGGCGCCATTCTGCACGAGGTTGGCGCTGACCCGCGCCGCCACCGCCGCCAGTGCGCGTTCCGATGCGCCCCGCGCCGCCGCCGCGCGGCGGACCTCCGCCTGCACCGCGCTCCACTGCGCCACGGTCACGCCCGCGTTGCGCACGGTGTCGGGCAGGGCCTGCGCGTGCGCGGCGGGGGTTGCGGCCAGCGCGGTCAGGATCACAAGTGAAAGGATCAGTCGCCGCAACGTCGTCTCCCCACGGCGGCAGTGTAGGGCGCGTTCGACTTGAATTGAAGCGCGC
>JANNVF010000122.1:0-2356 GCA_031414315.1 Hyphomonadaceae bacterium
CGCCGGTGCACCTGCGCGTCGCGGAGACGTACCTTACCGACCTTGGCGCCGCGCTCCACGACGGCGGGGGCGCAAAGCCCGCCAGCGCTGCCTACGGACAGTAGAGATCATCCGTCCCAGATGGAGCGGAACGCGCCGCCGCCATTGAGCACCTGTGCCGGGCTTTTCTTGTCGATGTGGCCGATGAGGCCGCGGTAGACGCCGTAACCGACCAGCTCCTGCAGCCGGGGCGAGAAGCCCTGGACGATCTCAGGCGATAGCCCCAGCTGCTGGTTTTCCTGCTGGCGAATGAAACCCGCGCAATAGTTCATGGCGAGACCAGTGCGCCGCACGCCGGTCTTGTTGGCGCCGCCGCCGTGCCAGAGCGCACCATCCCAGATCAGCACCGAACCCTTCGGCATCTCCGCCGCGATCGTGTCGCACGGCGCGCCGTAGTCCGGATTGGGCTTCAGATGCGTGCCCGGCGCGATGCGCGTGGCGCCATTGGCTTCGGTGAAATCGGTGAGCGCCCACATCGAGTTGCAGACGATCGGACGATGCGGCTTGTCGAGCGGGATGACCATGTCGTCGGCATGGATCGGCTGCGCGACTTCACCCGGGTCAATCGCGATCGAGGAGAGCGACGACACCAGACACCCATCGTCAAGCACGCCCTCGATGATCGGCAGAACATGCGGGTGGACGGGCACCTGCTCGAACGGCGCGCCGTGCGCCAGCAAGTTATAGATGCGCACGGTGCGATGGCCTTCAAAGCCATTCATGGCGGGCCTGGCGTCGAGCGCGCGCTCCAGCCCGTCGATCGCCTGGTTCAGCGCATCGACCAGATCCGGCGCGATTGCATTCTCGACAATTGTGTAGCCTTCGCGCCGCACCCGCGCGATGTGAGCGTCGGTATCCATGAGGCGTCGCTCCTGTGCGGTTCCGTGATCCGCCACCCTACACGCCCGGCCGGCTTGCGCGGAATGGGGCTTCGGTCGTTAATGGCGCCACAATCAGGAGTGCAAGATGGGCTTTCCCCAATACGCCGACTACGACGGCCTTGGCCTCGCGGAGCTTGTTCACAAGCGCGAAGTGACACCCGCCGAACTTGTCGAGGCGTGCATCGAGCGGATCGAGCGGCACAATCCCACGCTCAACGCCGTTGTCCACAAGGGCTACGACGACGCGCGCCGCCTGGCGGCCGGGCGCTTGCCGGACGGCGCGTTCGCGGGCGTGCCGTTTCTGATCAAGGACCTTGGCCTGCACGTGAAGGGGTGGCCGCGCACGTCAGGCAGCCATTTCGCGCAAGTCGCGTCCGACGCCGAAGACAGCGAACTCGTCACGCGATATCGCGCGGCGGGCGTCGTGCTCGTCGGCAAATCCAACACGCCGGAGTTCGGCATCCCGGGCGTGACCCATTCCGAACGCCTCGGCGCATGCCGCAATCCGTGGAACCCCGAACACGTCTCCGGCGGTTCTTCCGGCGGCGCGGCTTCCGCGACAGCGGCTGGCATCGTGCCGCTCGCGCACGCCAGCGACGGCCTCGGCTCCATCCGCATTCCCGCCGCCTGTTGTGGACTTGTCGGTCTGAAGACGACGCGTGACCGAAACCCGAACGGCTCGGAGGACGCTGACCGCGCGATCGGATTTTCGGTGGATCACGTCGTCAGTCGCACGGTGCGCGACAGCGCGGCGATGCTCGACGCGACTGGCTTCCCCGAACCCGCCTCGCCCTATGCGTCGCCGCCGAAGGCCGGCCCATATCTCGATGATGTGAGCAAGAGTCCGGGAAAGTTGCGCATCGCGTGGTCGCTGGAAACCCCGAGCGGGCGGCCTCTCGATGACGAAGTGCGCGACGCGCTCATCCGCACAGCGGAATTGTTGAAAAGTCTCGGCCACGATGTCGTTGAGAAAAACCTCGGCATCGACTACCGCGTGTTCTACCGCGCGCAGGCGGTTGTCTCCGCGTCGAACTTCGCCGCCGGCATGCAGCGCTGGGTCGAGCGCATCGGTCATGAACCCGGCGACGGCGAGATCGGCCCGCTCGCGCGGCGCGCCTACGAGGCCGGCAAGAAGATCACTGGCCAGCAGGCGATGTGGGGTTGGCAGCAACTGCGCTTGATGAACCGGCAGATCATGAGCCTGTTTGAAACCGCCGACGTGTTTCTCCAGCCGGTGATGGGCGGCGCGGCGCCGCGCGTGGATCACGTCGATCCGCTGCACGTGGAGTTGAAGGAGTACGATCGCCGGTCCAGCGCGTCGTTCCCGTTCACGCCGCCGTTCAACATCACCGGCCAACCATCATTGTCGCTGCCGCTCTGGCAATCGAAGGATAACCTGCCGATCGCCATGATGTTCACCGGCCGCTACGCCGATG
>JANNVF010000123.1:0-23713 GCA_031414315.1 Hyphomonadaceae bacterium
GTTCAACCCGGCGACAGGCGCCTGGGAAGACATCCACCTCGGGCCCCCGCACCATGGCGGACGTATCGTGCCGGCGGCGGACAACCCTTATGTCCGCGCCATCGCCGCCGAATATCAGATCACCGAGATCGACCCTACCAACGGCCAGGAAATCACCCGGCCCGCGCGCCCGTCCGATCGCTTCAAGAGCCCGTACTCCAATCCATACGAAGCCAAGTCGATCCACGGCGTGACGCCGCCGGATCTGTCGCTGATCATCAAGGCGCGCCACGACGGCCCGAACTACGTGCACGCGATCCTGACCGGCTACCGTGAGCCGCCGGCCGGAGAGACCGCGCCGGGCGGAGCCACGAACCTGCACTACAACCCGTACTTCGCCGGCGGCTGGATCTCCATGCTGCCGCCGCTGCCCCCGGAACGGGTGGTCTATACCGACGGAACGCAGAACTCGCCCGACCAGATGGCGCGCGACGTGGTGGCGTTCCTCAGCTGGGCCGCAGAGCCAAAGCAGACGGACCGCAAACAGGCGGGTCTCGTGGTGCTGCTCTATCTGACCCTGCTCGCGGGGCTGCTTTACGCCGCCTACAAACAGGTCTGGCGCGACGTGAAACATTGACCTGCGAAAATTCCTGCTAACATCACGGGCCGCTCCTAACGGGGCGGCCCGTTTGTTTTGGGCCAGATTCTTCTTGAGATCGCCGCATGGCCAAGAAAGCGCAGGTTCTCCCGCACGATCCGCTCTGGCTCGAGGAAGGTCTCGACTGGGCCGATCACGTGCGCGACGCCCTTGATGGCCTCGCGCTCGACATCGATCACGTCGGCTCCACTGCGGTGCCGGGCCTTGCCGCCAAGAACGTGCTCGACATCCAGGCGCTGGTGTTCGATCTCGACGAGACCGACGCGGTCGTCGATCTGCTGACAGCGGCAGGTTTCCGCCATCGTCCGGAAAAGCGCGGCGCGCGCCCCATCGCGGGCTACCCCGATCATGCCGACTGCTGGGACGAATTTTTCTTTCGCGAACCGGAAGGCGCCCGCGCGGTGCATCTCCACGTCCGCGAAGCCGGGACCGCCGCCGCTCGCGTGGCGCTCTTGTTGCGCGACTACCTGCGCGCCGACGCGATGGCGTGCGCGCAATACGGCGCGCTCAAGCTCGGCCTCGCCACACACGTGAAGGACGAACGCGCCTATGCAGAGCTGAAGCGGCCGTTCGTGGCGGTGACGCTGCACATGGCCGAGGCCTGGGCCGAACGCATCCGCTGGCGGCCGGGGCAGAGCGATGCTTGATCGGGCGATGCGTGAGGGATGACGCAATGACCAACTGGGTTCTCGGCGTCATTGGCGGCTCGGGCCTCTACGACATTCCCGGCGTCGATGGCTCCTGGCGGCGCATCGAAAGTCCGTGGGGCGAGGCGTCGGACGAAGTGTTCGACGGCATGCTCAACGGCGTGCGCGTGGTGTTCCTGCCGCGCCACGGACGCGGGCATCGCCTCTCGCCGACGCATCTTAACTACCGCGCCAATATCGACGTGCTGAAGCGCGCCGGGGTCACCGACGTGGTGTCGCTGTCGGCGTGCGGCTCGCTGAAGGAGGACTTGCCGCCAGGCCATTTTGTCATCGTGGACCAGTTCATCGACCGCACCTTCGCGCGCGAAAGATCCTTCTTCGGCGACGGCGTCGTCGCCCACGTCTCGATGGCGCACCCGGTGTGCCCGCGCTTGTCGTCACTCGCGGCAGACGCCGCACGCGCCGCCGGCGCGCCGGTGCGCGAAGGCGGCACATATCTGGCGATGGAGGGACCGCAGTTCTCATCGCTCGCGGAGTCCAGACTCTACCGCAGCTGGGGCTGCGACGTGATCGGCATGACCAACATGCCCGAGGCCAAGCTCGCCCGCGAAGCTGAGCTGCCTTACGCGTCCGTCGCGATGGTGACTGACTTCGATTGCTGGCACGAGGACGTGGAGGCGGTCAGCGTCACCAACGTGCTTGAGGTGCTGCACGCGAATGCGGACAAGGCCAAGGCAGTGGTGACGCATCTGACGAAGGCGCTGGCGGGGACGGTGCGCGAGGCCTCGCCGATCGATACGTGCCTCGATTTCGCGCTGATCACCGCGCCGGACGTGCGGGACGTGGCATTGGCGGCGAAACTGGATGCGGTGGCGGGAAGAGCACTCCGTCGCATGTAGGGCGGATTAGCGGAGCGTAATCCGCCATTATTGCGCTTGGCATGAACGCGGCGGATTACGCTCCGCTAATCCGCCCTACGGGCAGCGGTGTTACGCCGCCTTTCGCGCATAAAACTGGATGCCCGCCTTCCAGTTGAAGCGGTGCCGGAACACCTTGAGACCGTTCTCGGCAAACAACCCCCGCAAACCTTCCGGCGTGAAGTACGTGCAGTGGCTGGGCGGGCAGAACTCGTTCCACTGGGTGATGTCGCTGGGCTTGTTCCAGTGCGCGACGTCCGGCGTCGTCACGTTGAGCACGCCGCCCGGTTTCAGGTGGCGCGCGATCGCCGCCACGAACGGGCGCGGGAACGGTACGTGCTCGATCACTTCGGAGCAGTAGATCGCGTCGTACTGCGCAAGCTCGCCGCGCGCCTCGACCTCTTCGAGAAGGCCGTTGTGGAACGTGCAACCCGGAAATGTCTTCTGCGCATACGCGACGCCCGGCGCATCGGGCTCGACGCCCGTCGCCGCGTAACCGCGCTCGCGCATCGCCTCCACCATGAACCCGCCGGATGATCCCACTTCGAGGAATGACTTTCCCGTGGTCACGTACGCATCGAGCATGCGCGCGCGCTTCCTGCAGCGGCGCAGCTTCTTCTCGGCCTTGGCGTAGTAGCCGTCCGTCGCGCCGTTGTAGGGGTCGTCGTACATCGCGTGGCGGTCGGCGTCGGTGGGCGGGGGATCCATGAACACGCTGCCGCACGCCTCGCAGCGGTGCAGCGTCATGCCCTTCCACTCGGTTTCGAGGCGGCGCGGGGCGGCGTCGCACACGGGGCAGGGCATGGGCGGGATCCTTGGCAATGGAGCGTCTGACTAGCGAACTGGGTGCGCGACGCCAAGCGCCGGGCTGTTCAGCTCAATCCCACGATCTCGCCATCGGCGTTGACCCCGATCCGCTCGGCGGTCGGCGTTTTCGGCAACCCCGGCATGGTCATGATCTCCCCGCAGATCGCCACCACGAAGCCCGCGCCCGCGCACAGGCGCACGTCGCGGATGCGCAGGTCATGGCCCACCGGTGCGCCGAGGCGCGTGGGATCGGTGGTGAAGCTGTACTGCGTCTTGGCGATGCACACGGGAAAGTGGCCGAAGCCCTCGGCCTGCCAGCGCGCGAGCTTCGTCAGCACCGGCTTCTCCGCGATGACACTGTCGGCGCGATAGACCTTGGCGGCGACCGTCTGGATCTTCTCCAGCAACGGCATCTCATCGCCATACAGCGGCGCGAACCGCGCCTCGTTCTTCTCCACGGTCGCCACCACGCGCCGCGCAAGGGCCTCCGCGCCCGCCGAACCTTCTGCCCAGTGCCGGCACAGGATCGCTTCCGCGCCCTTGCTCTCGCAATACGCGGTAACCGCGGCGATCTCCGCAGGCGTGTCGTTGTCGAACGCGTTGATCGCCACCAGCACCGGCACGCCGAACTGCTGCAGGTTCTCGATGTGGCGGCCGAGGTTCTCGCAGCCGTGCGCCAGCGCGCCGACGTCCTCGACGTTCAACGCATTCTTCGGCACGCCGCCGTTCATCTTCACCGAGCGGATGGTCGCCACCAGCACGGCCGCCTTCGGCGCCAGCGACGCCGACCGGCACTTGATGTTGAAGAATTTCTCCGCGCCAAGGTCCGCGCCGAAGCCGCCCTCCGTCACCACGTAGTCCGCGAGCTTCAGCGCCGCCGTCGTCGCGATCACCGAGTTGCAGCCGTGCGCGATGTTGGCGAACGGCCCGCCATGCACGAACGCGGGATTGTGCTCCAGCGTCTGCACGAGGTTGGGCAGCACCGCGTCCTTCAGCAGCGCGGTCATCGCGCCATCGGTCTTGATGTCGGCGCACGTCACCGCCGTGCGGTCCTTCCGGTAGGCGACGATGATGCGCCCGAGCCGCGCCTGCAGGTCGGCGAGATCGGTCGCGAGGCAGAGGATCGCCATCACCTCGGACGCGACCGTGATGTCGAACCCCGTCTGCGCCGGCGCGCCGTTGTCGCCGAGGCTGGTGACGATGTCGCGCAACGCGCGGTCGTTCATGTCCATCGCGCGCTTCCACACCACACGGCGCGGATCGATGTTGAGGGCGTTGCCCCAGTAGAGATGGTTGTCGATCATCGCCGTGAGCAGGTTGTGCGCGGCGGTGATGGCGTGGAAATCGCCGGTGAAGTGGAGGTTGATGTCCTCCATCGGAATGACCTGCGCATAGCCGCCGCCCGTCGCGCCGCCCTTCTGGCCGAAGCAGGGGCCGAGCGACGGTTCGCGGATGCAGATGGCGGTCTTCTTGCCGATGCGGTTCAGCGCGTCGCCGAGGCCGATGGTGGTGGTGGTCTTGCCCTCGCCGGCGGGCGTGGGGCTGACGGCGGTGACGAGAATGAGCGCGCCGTCCTGGCGGCCGGCGAGGGATTTCAGGAACGGCGCGGAGACTTTGGCCTTGTCGAAGCCATAGGGAATGAGCGCGCCGGCGGGGATATCGAGTTTCGCCGCCACGTCCGCCATCGGCGCACGCGGCGCGGCCCGGGCAATGTCGATGTCGCTCGCCATGGATATTCTCGTGTGCAGCAGCGGGCGGGCGACGGGCCCAAGGTCGTCAGGAGGAGATCGTCGTGCGCGGACACTCCTGGTCCACCGTTCTGCGCTGTGCGCCCTGAAGGCCGGCATACCAATCGCCTGGGTCGACGGGCTTGGCGTCCTTGCTTTGGGGGGCCTGCTCTTCGACGCACGCCAACCACTTCGACTTCAAGATTTCGGGTGCGCCAACGAGGTGTCCGACCATTGCGAGTGTCGTTGGATCTTGTTCCAGTTGTTCGGCGACCAAGGCAGTAATAGTTGCACGTTGCGGAGTTGAGGCCTGCAAGACCGGACGCGGCGCCGTCATCCGCGCCTCCGCCTTCGCCAGCATTGCGTCGATCCATGCCCTGTTCAACGGCGGCGAGACCGACGCAGGGAGATCGCCGCCCAGCGCTGCGATGCCGAGAGCGGCGTTGACCAACTCCTCGGGCGCCGGCGCGTCACCCCATCGTTGCAGCAGGCTGGGCATGCCCGTGGTGCTCCACCAAAGGGGCTCGGTGCCGAGCAACTGGCGCGTCATTGTTACGTCAAGTTCTCCAGCGGCCGCCCATCCTCGGACAGCGGCGAAAAAGAGGAGCGTGTTCTCAAGCGCCAATCTCTCATCATCGCTGATGGAAGGTTCTTCAGCCAGTTCGCGGTAGTTTCGCTGATCGTGCCTGCTTATCAAGCGTTTCGCAGCACGTCGTTGGGCGACGCTGTCAGGGTTTCGCCAAAGGCCTTCTATCGCGCGGGCGTGAGCAGCGCCTGCTTCTTGCAGCTTCGTTGCAGCGGCTTCTTGACGGGCCCGTTCCTCGCGCTGGTCGTCCAGCGCGCGTTGGCGCTCCTGCTTCTGCTCCTCGGCCGCGTTTTGCTGTCCTTGCAAGGCCCAGCCGCCGCCGAAGCTGACGACCACCGAGACCAAGCCGACCCCCAGATCCCGTAACAGGTTGCGTTCGACCATCTCGCTCAGCTCCCACCCAAGACCGAGGCATCTACGGGGATGAGGGCGCGACCGTCTAGCGCTTTTCCCGGCGGCACCTGTGCTGGTGCTGGCGCGAATTGCAGGGTTAGGAGACCGACAAGGGTCGGACGAACGCAGCGGGTCCGGGGACCGGCGTCTGAACACCACCGTCCCGCACATCGTCGGCCCGCCATTCCGGGGCGTACGTGGAATGCCTCGACGTGGCGCTTCGGCGCACAATGACCGCGGGGACGCGAAGTTTATCTCGTTTTCCGGCGTCGCAAGACGCCACTCCGAGAGGTCGGCCTCGCGTCCCGGCCCTCCGTCGAGGGCCATATACTCGAACCTGCGGCGCTCCGGCGCGTGCGGTGGCGGCGCATGTCCAGGTTGACCCGCGCGGCAGGGCTTTCGCAGCGGCAGGCGGTCCCCTAGGGTGCGCCGCATCAAGCCAAAAAAAGGAAGAGCGCCATGCGCGAGGCAGTCATCGTTTCCTATGCCCGCACGGGGCTCGCCAAGTCCGGCCGCGGCGGTTTCAACAACACCCACGGGGCGGCCATGGCTGGCCACGCCATCCAGCACGCGGTCGCCCGCGCGAAGGTGGAAGGCGAAGCGGTCGAAGATGTGTTTCTCGGCTGCGGCGGCCCCGAGGGCGCCACCGGTCACAACGTCGCGCGCAACGCAGCGCTGTGGGCCGGCCTGCCGATCACCGCGTCGGGCGTCACCATCAACCGGTTCTGTTCGTCGGGCCTCAACGCCATCGCCATGGCGTCGAACTACGACGTCAAAGAAGGCGCGCAGGTCGCGGTCGGCGGCGGCGTGGAATCCATCTCGCTGGTGCAGATGGGCGGCCACATGAACCGTCACTTCCTGACGGAAGAGAAGCTCCTGAGGGAGCGCGCCGATCTCTGGATGCCGATGATCGACACCGCCGACATCGTCGCCAAGCGCTACAACGTCAGCCGCGAAGCGCAGGACGAATATTCGCTGCGCTCGCAGCAGCGGATTGCCGCCGCGCAGCAGAACGGCATCTTCAAGGACGAGATCGTTCCCATGAAGACGACGATGAAGGTCGTCGACAAGGTCACCAAGGCCGAGAGCTTCGTCGACTACGTGGTCGACAAGGACGAGTGCAACCGCGCCGACACGACGCTCGAAGGGTTGGCGTCGCTGCAACCGGTGAAGGGGCCCGGCAATTTCGTAACCGCCGGCAACGCGTCGCAACTGTCGGACGGCGCCGCTGCGGTGGTCGTCATGGAAGCGGAAGAAGCATCCAGGCGCGGCCTCTCGCCGATGGGCCGTTTCATGGGCTTTGCCGTCGCTGGCTGCTCGCCGGACGAAATGGGCATCGGCCCCGTGTTCGCGGTGCCGCGTCTGCTGGAGCGCCACGGTCTGAAAGTGAGCGATATCGATCTCTGGGAACTCAACGAGGCGTTCGCCTCGCAGTGCCTCTACAGCCGCGACAAGCTCGGCATCGATCCCGAGAAGTACAACGTCAACGGCGGCTCCATCGCCATCGGCCACCCGTTCGGCATGACCGGCGCACGTTGCACCGGCCACGTGCTGATGGAAGGCAAGCGGCGGAAAGCCAAGTACGCTGTCGTCACCATGTGCGTCGGCGGCGGCATGGGCGCGGCTGGTTTGTTCGAGGTGTATTCCTAGAGCGACGCATCTCGCGGCGCCTGCGCGCGCTCTCTCATCGCGTAGTCCCTGGTGACGGCGGCGATGCGCAGGCGATAGTCCCGGAACACCGTTCTGCGTCCTTCGGCTTGCGCGCTCCTGTGCGGCGGCAGGGTGCGCCACGCCGTGATCGCCGCCTCGTCGCGCCAGAACGAGAGCGACAGCAACTTGCCGGGCGCGGCGAGGCTTTCGAACCGCTCGATGGAGATGAAGCCGTCGATGCCATCGAGCAGCGGGCGCAGGTCCGCCGCGATGGCGAGATAGCGGTCGCGCATGGCTTCATGTGGCTCCACCTCGAAGATGACCGCGATCATCGACGGGGCCGCAGCGTTGAAACCGGCTTCAGGAAGATGCGGTCCTCGCGCCGGATGAACTGTTCGCGCCGCGCGTACGCCAACGCGTCCTGCGCGCCGGGATGGGCGACGAGTTTGGTCTTGTACGCTTCGTACGCGGCCAGGTTGTCGATCGTGTAAAGCCCGTAGGCCGTCGTCAGCGACCCTTCGTGTGGTGCGAAATAGCCGATGAGATCGGCGCCGCAGGTGGGGATCGGATCGTCCCACATTTTTGCGTAGGTTTCGAATGCCTCGCGCTTGAAGGGATCGATCTCGTAGCGGATGACGCAGGCGATCATGGCAAAACTCCATTGCTCTGAAGTGTTCGTAGCAAGCCAGCGTCGGCCGATGGTTCGGCGCGGGTCGAACCATCCGGCGTTGGCCGACGCGTATGGTCCGGCTATTCTCGACCCATGAAACACGGCCCCGACATCGCGCAGACCGCCGCCGCCATCGGTGATCCCGCGCGCGCCAACATGCTGAGTGCGCTGATGCACGGCGCGGCGCTCACCGCCACCGAACTCGCGCTCGAAGCCGGCGTCACCAAACAGACGGCGAGTTCCCACCTGCTGCGCCTGACTGAAGCGGGGTTGCTCACGGTCGAACAGCAGGGCCGCCAGCGCTACTTCCGTATCGCCAACGAGGACGTGGCGGCTGTGCTTGAAGCGCTTGCGGGACTTGCCGCCCACAAGCGGCCGTTGCGCACGCGACCCGGCCCGGCGGAGCCCGCGCTGCGGCGCGCGCGCGTCTGCTACGACCATCTCGCCGGGGACCTGGGCGTCGCGCTCTACGAGGGGCTTGTGCGTGGGCGTCTTCTGAAAGTTTCCGATGGCGCACCGTCGGTGACGACGCGCGGCGTCGCGTCCTTCGCGGATTTCGGTGTGGATGTGGACGCGCTCCGCGCCCGGGCGCGCCCGGTGTGTCGCGCGTGCCTCGACTGGAGCGTGCGGCGCAATCATCTCGCGGGCGCACTTGGCGCCGCGCTGCTTACGAAGATCTATGATCTCGGCTGGGCGAAGCGCGCGCGCGACAGTCGCGTCGTCGACTTCTCGGATCGGGGTGAGGCGGCGCTGCGCAAGATGTTCGCGCTCGCCGCATAACCTACGCCGCGCTCTTTGCCGCCTCGATCCAGGCTTCCACTTTCGCGGACCGTGGCCCCGCACTCCCGCGCATGAGGCGCTTGCCGTCTTCGCTTGCGATGAAGTCCTCCAGCTGATCCTGCAAAGCGCGTGCATCGAGTTGCGCCAGCGCCGCGCGATCGCGCACGCCGCAGCCAATGAGGATCTGCGCGTCCTGTTCACCGACCGCCACAACGTCGATGGCCAGCTGCGCCATCGCCTTCCAGTCGGTCACGGTGTCGGGGGTTAGCCATTTCTGCGCGAGCATGGCGGTGACGGCCTGCGGATCGGCGTCGAGCAGGTCGCCGATGGTCTTGATGCCGATGGCTTCCAGCCGCGCGGCGATCTTCTGGCCGATCGCTGGCGCATCAACGACCGGGCTCAGACGCGTGCGCACCTTGCGCGTGCCTGCTGCGGGCGCGACGGGGTCGGCGGCCGGTGGTGTGATGGCCGCCTCCGGCGCCTTGACCTGCGCCGGCGCGACCACGACGGGCGCCGGCTTCGGCTTTACCGCGATGGGCGCAGCGACAACCGGCGGGACGACGGCAGCGGCCGGCGTGATGTCGCGATAGCCGTGCATCGTGCCGGGCGCGCGGGCGGGCTCCTGGTCGATGTCGCCGAGCGGGCGCTGCAGCACGTCGCGCGCGTGAGCGGCGCGGACGATGCGGTCGTCGTGCGCGAGCGCGGTGATGACTTTGCCGGTGGCCTGAAATTCCGCGTACATCTCGGCGACGACGGCGCGTTCGGCCGCGTCCTCCATCTTGCGCAGCACCCACTGGATCGGGATGTCAAGGGTGGCGAGGTAGCCTTGCAACGTCACGCCGGTCTTCGGCGGCGCGACAGCGGCTTCGAGGAAGGCACGATCCAGCACCCGCGCGAAGGAGACGATCGCGCGGCCGAGCGCATCGGTCATCGCGTCGATCAGGTGCGCGTCGAGCCCGGCGGGCGGGTCCTTCACGCCGGCGGCGAGGTTGTAGTGATCGATGCACGCGTCGTAGTGGACGACACTCGCTTCGGCGCCGGAACGAATGAGCGTCCGCAGCCAGCCGGGCTGGGTCTGCGCGGGAATCTCCGGCCAGCCCCGGGCGTCGAGCTGCGCGATGAGTTTCGCGTAAGACTTCGACACGCTCTGCTCGAACGCGCGGTGAATGGAGCCTTCCGATTCGCTCTGCGCGGTGTGCAGCGGCTGCATCGGATCGCAAACGTAATGACTGAGCACGCCCGCAGCGTAGACCACCTCCGGCCAGTTGCGCGCGCGGATCATCATCAACAGCTTGTCGTACCAGGCTTCGGCGGTCTCAACGGCGCCGCCCCAGTAGTTGTCGCGCACGTGCAGCACGTGGTTCTGCGAATCACGGAACACGTCGTCAGGCGCCTTGGCGCCCTTCATGTAGATGTCGGCGTGACTGATGAAGAGCTTGAGCCAGGTCTCTGCGTCGGGCCCTGAAAGCCGCTTGAGCGCATCCATGGCGATCTTGTGATGGCTGCCGCTGGCGCGGTGCGCATAGACGACATCGAACAAAAGCATGACCGGACCCCGAAGCGTTCGGGACCCTCATGCCGTGATTCTATGATGGGTGCGCGGTGCGGCGCTTCCGGCCGACGGGGAAGGCCGATCGCCTTCCCCTCTGTCCACGCCCCTCAGTTCAGTTTCGCGCTCAGCGAGACGCCGACGATCCGCGGCTCGTTCACGAAGCCGGTGAGATTGTTGAAGTCGATACCGCCGATGACGTTTTCTTCGTCGGTGATGTTCTTGGCGAACACCGCGAATTCATAGCCGCCGTCATTGCCGGCGTAGCCGAGGCGCAGGGCGCCTTCGAACGTCGTCGGCAGCCGGAACTCGGCTGCGTCGTAGAGGAACAGGTTGGCCTCCCCGCGCACCGTCCAGTCGGTGTCGGCGAAGATCGCGCCGCGCGTGCCGACCGGGCGTTCGTAACGGGCGTTGATGTCGAGCATGAATTCCGGCGCCTGCGGGAAGGGGTTGCCGTTGACCAGCGCGCCGCCGGGGACGAGCGGATCAAGCACGGTGCACTGGCCCGAGCCACACGGCGCCACGATGAGCGTGGCGTCCTTGATCTCGGTGTGGGTGTAGCTCAGGCCTACGCCCATCGACAGATTGTCGGTGATGTCGAAGTCGCTGTCGACCTCGAAGCCGTAGCCTTCGCCCTCGTCGGCGTTGACGAGCTGGGTGAGGTTGCCGGCGCCGCCGATGGCGGAGAACTGCTGGTCCTCGATGGTGTAGTAGAACACCGAGGCGTTGATGCGACCTGTGCCGTTCAGCACGTCGGCCTTGATGCCGGCTTCATACGACAGGATCGTTTCGGAGGCGGCGACCGACGGCGCGGCGGGGCTGCCGAACGCCACGTCGCGGCCCTGGATGGATGGCGCCCGGAAGCCGCTGGCGACGCGACCGTAGACGTTCACGTCGTCGTTGACCGCGTAGCGGGCGCTCAGATCCCAGCTCACCTGTTCGTCGGCGATCGCGGCCCGCGGCGGGGTGACGTAGAGCGGCGCGGTCACGGCGACGAAGTCCTTGTCGTCGTCGGTGTAGCGCACGCCGCCGGTGACGGTGAGTTTGTCGGTGAGGTCGTAGCTCGACTGCGCGAACACTGCCCACGAAGTGTTGGTGTGATTGACGGTGGCTGCTGGCGGGAAGCCGACGCCGACGGTCGTGACGGTGAAGTCGGAGTCAAAGTAGTAGGCGCCGACTTGCCAGGTGAGGCGGCCCGTGTCGGGGCTGGCCAGGCGGATTTCCTGGGTGAACTGGTCCAGATCGTCGAGCGTGTCGGTCGTGTCGGAGTCGAACGGGATGGAGCCCGGGCCCGTGCCCGCGACGCCGCCGTCGATGTCGCCGCGGCTGAAACCGTTGGCGTTGTCGTAGCCGGTGATCGAGGTGAGCGTGGCGCCGCCGAAATCGTAGGTCAGCGTGAGCGCGCCGCCGTAGCTGTCGTACTCCTGCGTGTTGCCGCCGCCGCCGTTGTAGAAGACGCGGTTGCGGTCGAAGTTCTGGTTGAGCTTATTGGAGCCTGCAGTGAAGATGTTCGCGCGGAAGAGCGTCGATGTGCCTTCGAGCGAGCGGCCGTGCAGGTTGGCGAGCGCCGAAAACGGGCCGTTGTCGTAGGCCAACTGGAGGCGCCCCGCGAATTCCTCGTACCCGCCGAGCGCGTCTTCCTCGCCGGTGAAGCCGTTGTCGACCCAGTCGTCGCGGCGCTGGTAGATCGCTGCCGCGCGGGCCGACAGACCGTTGGCGATAGCCCCGCCGACAGCGCCTTCAAGGCTTGCCGTGCCGTAGGTGCCGTAGCTTGCCCTGCCGCTGGCGGTGAAGTCTTGCGACGGACGCACCGAGCGGACGTTGACGATGCCAGCCGGCGTGTTGCGTCCGAACAGCGTCCCTTGCGGGCCGCGCAGCACTTCCACCTGCTGGATATCGAACAGCGGGAAGCTCTTCAGCACGACGTTCTCCATCACCACGTCATCCATGATCACGGAGACGGGCTGGGAGGCGGCGAGGTCGAAATCGGTATTGCCGAGACCGCGGATGTAGAAGCGCGGGGCCACGCGGCCATTGGAGGATTCCACGTTCAGACCCGGCACGCGCGCGGCCAGCGCCAGCACGTCGCCACCGCCGTCGAGGATGCTCTCGATCCGATCTGCGGACACGGCGGCCACCGAGAGCGGCACGTCCTGCAGGTTTTCCGCCCGGCGTGTCGCCGTGACGATGATCTCGTCGTTGGCTTCCTGAGCCCACGCCGAAGGCGCCGTGCAGATCAGCGCCGCGAGACACGCGGCGCCCGCTGCCAGACAATGAAACCGAGCTGACTTTCGCATGACAAACCCCCGAAACGGCGCAGGCGTCCACCGGGGCGGCGGGGCCATGACAATCTCAGGCAGTTCATTGACGTTCGCGTCACGTTCGGCAGCTAGATTCGCCCTGCAGGCGAGGGTTTGGCAGGCGAGGGTTTGGCAGGCGAGGGTTCACCCGATAGTCACAACCACCTTGCCTTGCGCCTTGCGGTCGGCGAGGTGGGCGATGGCTTCGCCGCCGCGCTCGAGCGGGAAGCTTGCCGACACGCGCGGCTTGATCTTGCCTTTGGCGTAGAGGTCGAACAGCTCGGCGATATTGGCCTCGTTGCCGGCGGGATCGCGGGCCACCGCCGCGCCCCAGAACACGCCGACGATCTGGCAGCTCTTGAGCAGGGTGAGGTTGAGCGGGATCTTGGGGATGCCGGCCGGGAAGCCGATCACGAGGTAGCGCCCATCCCAGTTCATCGCCCGCAGCGACGGCTCCGCGTAGGCCCCGCCCACCGCGTCGTAGATCACGTCCACGCCGCCGCCGCCCGCCGTCTTGATCGCCTCGGAGAACGCCTTGGCGGCGGCCCGGTCGTCGTCGGTCAGCGTGGCCGGATAGACGATGCCTGCGTCGGCGCCGCAGCTGATGGCGAAATCCACCTTCTCCTGCGTGGAGGCCGCCGCGATCACCTTGGCGCCCATCGCCTTGCCGAGCTCGACCGCCGCAATGCCCACGCCGCCCGCCGCGCCAAGCACGAGCAGGCTCTCGCCGGGCTTCATGAACGCCCGGTCCTTCAGCGCGTAGTGCGAGGTGCCGTAGGTCATCAGCAGCGCCGCCGCATGGTCGAACGGCATCGCGTCGGGGAATTTACGCACGCGGCTGGCGCCGAGGACGACCTGCTCGGCCATGCCGCCGGAGCCGCTGGAGCCCATCACCCGGTCGCCCGGCTTCACGTTGGTGACGCCGGCGCCGACCGCGGCGATGACGCCCGCCAGCTCCCCGCCCGGCGAGAACGGCCGCGGCGGCTTGAACTGGTACATGTCCTTGATCATCAGGACATCGGGGAAGTTGACGCCCACCGCCTTGACGTCGACGAGTACCTCACCGGGCCCGGCCACCGGCGCCGGCACATCCTCCAGGACGAGGGTTTCCGGACCGCCCACCGTCTTGCTCAGCAGCGCCTTCATGTGACTTCCCTTCGCGGATATCGTTGGCCACAGGGTAGAAAGGTTGCGGCGGCTTGGGAAGAAGCATGGCCGCGACGATGGAAGACCGATGACCCGCAGAAGCTATTTCCTCCGACTGGGCATTTCGGTGGCGATCGACGTGGTCGACTTCACCATCGGCCGCCTGCCGCTGTTCGGCGCGGTGGGTGAGGGCACGGGCGCGATCGCGCTGCTGTTCCTCTGGGGCTGGCCGGGGCTGCTGTATCTCGGCGAACTCGCCGACCCGACCGAGCAGCTGGACGGCTTCCTGCCCACCGCCACGCTGATCGCGGTGATGGTCGGCATCCGGCAGGGCTACCTGTTCGGCGGCAAGGACAAGACCGAACTCACGGAGAAACGCTGACATGGCGCAAGCATGGGCCCTTGTCCTGCACGGCGGCGCCGGACCGACGCGCGCACGCACTTACGAGCGCGAGGAGGCGCACATGACCGGCGTACTCGAAGAGGGCGCGGCGATGCTGGAGGCGGGCGCGTCGGCGCTCGATGTGGTGACGGCGATGGTGAAAGCGCTCGAAGCGAGCGGCATGCACATCGCTGGCAAGGGCGCCTCGCCGAACGCCGATGGCGTGTGGGAGCTTGATGCTTCGATCATGGACGGCGTCACGCGCAAGGCGGGCGCGGTGGCCGCACTGGTCGGATTTGAATCGCCGGTCGATGTGGCGCGCGCGGTGATGGAGGCGACACCGCATGTGTTGCTCGCTGGCGCCGGCGCTGCGGCGTTCGCAGGCGCGCAGGGGTTGAAGCGCGTCGACGATCCGGCGTCGTACTACACGCCCGCCACCTCGCGCCGCGTGGCGCCCGGCGAACTTGCGCACGGCACGGTAGGCGCGGTGGCGAAGGACAAGCAGGGTCGCCTTGCCGCCGCCACCTCCACCGGCGGCCTGCTCAACAAGATGCCCGGCCGCATCGGCGATACGCCGCTGATCGGCGCCGGCACGTGGGCCGACCAGCGCTGCGCGGTGTCGTGCACCGGGCAGGGCGAATTGTTCATCCGCGCCAACGTCGCCGCCGACGTGAGCGGCCGCATTCTTTATGCGCGCCAGTCCCTGCACGCGGCGGCGGCGGGCGCGCTCGCGGACATGGCCGCGCTTGGCGGCGATGGCGGCCTGATCGCAGTGGACGCGGACGGGGAAATGGCCGCGCCGTTCGTGAGCGACGGCATGAAGCGCGCGCTCGCGAACGCCAGCGGCGTGCGCGATGTGCGGACGTTCCGATGAGCTCCATGCGCGGCTTCTTCGGTGTCGGGGCAGAGGAAATCTCCAAGCCCATGAACCTCGGCGCGCTGATGCGCACGGCGCATGCGTTCGGGGCGAGCTTCTTTTTCACGATCAATGCCGCGCCGAAGGTGCGTGACGCGTATCGCTCCGACACGTCCCGCGCGTTCGATCATCTGCCGTACTACGCGTTCGACAGCGTGGAGAGCGTGCTGTTGCCGAAGGGCTGCGCGCTGGTCGGCGTGGAGTTGCTCGATGACGCGGTGGACCTGCCGGCGTTTCGGCACCCACAGGCGGCGGCCTATGTGCTGGGGCGCGAGCGCGGCTCGCTGTCACCGGACCTCGTCGCGCGCTGCGCGCACACGGTGAAAATTCCGACGCGCTTTTGCCTCAACGTCGGCCTCGCCGGCGCGCTGGTGATGTACGACCGCGCCATTGCGATGGGCGGCTATCCCGCGCGGCCGATCATGCCGGGCGGGCCACCGGTGGCGATGACCGAAGCGCTGAAGGCGAAGCGGTCTTAGCGGCGCGCCTGCCTCTCACCCCGTCGTTCTTCGGCAGGCTCAGGACGAGGGCTTTGTCAGCGGCGCAGCACCGAGTGCCGCACAAGCCTGCGGCTTTGCGGGTTCAAACTTCGTTGGCCCAAACGGAGGGCCGGGGACGCAGCGCTCCGCATCGGAAGCGCAAGGTAAAAAACGAAGACACGCAACACCGCGTCCCCGCAATCGTTTGTCATCGGCTCCGGCAGGGAGGTATTCTCCCCCGTCTGCAACCGGATCGCCGAAGGCGTGCAGGACGGCGCTGTCACACCGTTTCCCGGAACTCCCGCAGTTTGCCCAGGCCACCTCTCTTGTTTTCCGACCTGACTGCAGACTTCTCACGCTCGACCGCATCGCGCCCGCGTTGACTGACAGTGGCCACTGCCCTCCTGCGGAAGCGATGGACGCATTATAACTCAAGTTGGAAGGGGGCGGATTGATTTTGGCTTGTACACGGGTCCCGGGACGGCCGGCTCCCAGCCGGCATGAGGGCGCGCAAGGATTCCAGCGAAAGAAAAAAGTGCCGGCTGGAAGCCGGCGGTCCCGGTTTTTGGGGGATAAGCGCCCAAAACAACGTCATTCCGGACGCGCGAAGCGCGATCCGGAATGACGCAGTGAGGCGGCTACGCCAGCGCTTTCGCCACGGCGTTCGCCGCGTCGGTGATGGCCTGACGGCTCACGCTCGACACCGCCGGCATGTTGAAGAAACCGTGGATCTGGCTGTCGTAGTTGATGTAGGTCGTCGCCACGCCCGCCGCCTTCAGCTTGTCGGCGTACTCGCGGCCTTCATCGCGCAGCGGATCGAAGCCGGCGGTGATGACGTAGGCGGGCGCGAGCCCCTTCGGCACGTCGAAGTTGAGCGGGTTGAGGCGCTCGTCATGGTGATCGACCATGCCGGTGTAGTGGTTGTCGAACCAGTCCATGCGGTCGCGCGTCAGGAAGTAGCCGTCGGCGAACAGATCGCGCGAGCCACCCTTCCGGCCCATGTGCGTGACCGGGTAGATCAGCAGCTGCATGGCGACATTGACGCCGCCCCGGAGCGCCGCGTCGCGCGCGACCACCGCCGCGAGATTGCCGCCGGCGCTGTCGCCGGAGACCGCGATCTGCGCGGCATTGATCCCGAACTTCGCGGCGTTCTTCACGATGTACCGCGTGGCCGCGATGCAGTCGTCCGGCGCCGCCGGCCATTTGTGTTCGGGCGCGAGGCGATAGTCCACTGCGATGACGCGGAAGCCACCGTCGAGCGCGAGCTGGCGGCACAGCGTGTCGTGGCTTTCCAGATCGCCGATCACGAAGCCGCCGCCGTGGAAATACATCAGCACCGGGCGGTTGGCGCCGTCGATGGTGTCGTAGATGCGGGCCTTCAGCGGGCCATCGGCGCCATCCACCGTCACATCGCGAAGAACGCCGATATCGGGCTGCGGGCCGGACACCGCGTCGCGCATGGCGACGTACATCGCGCGACCGGCAGCCGGCGTATCCTCTTCCGGCGTCGGCACAGGCATCAGGGCAAGCTGGTCGAGCAGCGCGCGCAGGCCGGGATCGAGTGTCATTGCTTCTTCCTCCGGGAATTTTTCTGTTTGGCTTTCTGTCGGGCGACAACCGGCTGCGTCATCGCCGCGTCGCGCACGGTGACGGCCACGTCCTCTGTCCATGCGTCGTCGATCCACGCCCGCGCCTTGTAGCGACCGGGCGCGAGCAGGAGCGGAATGGTTTCGTCCGGATCGATCAGCACGCGATCCACCGGCACGGCGTCGTCGCTGTCGTCAGCGCGGCGCGCTTCCACGATCACGCGCGCATCACTGCGCCGCAGAGCGCGGGGCACGTCCGTGAAGCGCTGGCCTTCAGCCAGCCGCCACGTGGGGCGATTGCGCTGGAACGTCAGTTGCGGGTGCGCGACGTAGATGTCGCGGCCGAGCGGCATGGCGGCGCCCGCCTCCGTCGTGGCGCACACGCCCGCGCGCTCGGCGGTGAACGTCGTCTGGTCGATCGTGAGCGGGTTGAGTTTGGATTTGTCGGCGAGGCGTTCGGCCATCCACTGGATGCGCCCGAGGTCCTCGACACGCTCGGTGAGTTCGAGGTTGTGGCTGTAGCCGGCGTGGACGAGGAGTTTTTCGTCCGGATGTCCGGCAAGCCATGCCGCCAGCGTGCGGGCCTGCAACTCCTCACGCGTGTTGATGTCGCGGAACTGGTCGCCGGTATTCTGGCCGACGCCGTCATAGGGCAGGAAGCGATAGCCGAGCGCCTTCGCGCTCCCCAGCAGTGCGCCGAACACAGGTTCATTGGCGTAGTAGCCGTCGTTGATGTCGGGACCGATGGTCTGGTAGTTGCCGGGCGGCGCCATCAGCGTTTCGCCCGCGTAGGTGTGATAGCCGAGCGGATACAGCGCGGCGGCGAGATCGGCGATGAACGCGCGGTCGCGCGGGGAGTCATGCGCTTCGTTGACGATCACCACCTGCGCGTTAGCCGCCAGCGCCGCGATCGCGGCGACCGGCGCGCCGTCTGTCGTTGTGCAGCGCTGCGGCGTGGTGTCATCCGCTGCGGCGATGCGATCCTCGCGGCCCACCATCGCCAGCGCCTGGAACGAGAGGCCGCCGTCGCGCGCGTTGGCCTTGGCGCCGACGGCGGGCAGGTGGTCGGCGTTCCACGACAGGCGCACCGCTGGCGCGGCCGCGCCCAGCGCCACGAGCGCTGCGAGGATCGCCAGCCGTTTCACCCGAGCACGATCACGCCGGGTCCAGGCGGGGTGGCGTAAAGGGCATCCGCCTGCGGCTTGCGCCGATCGAGCGTCAGGCGCTGGTTGACGTAGCCCTTGTCGGTGATTTCGCCGGCGTCGATGGACGGCGGCTCGGTCAGCACGATGAACCGGCCGATGCGCTTTGAGGAGCCGGTCGCGGTGGCGTTGTGCGCTTCAAGCCCGGCGCGGATGCGTGCGACGAGGCGCTCGAATGGCGGCACGTCGGATTGCTCCGCCGCCAACAATTGCATCGCTGCGGGCGAGGGCCACACCAGCGCGCCGATCGCGTTCTTGTCCTGCCCGGCGATGACCGCGTCGAACACCCACGGCGTGCACGCCGCGACCACGTCGGGGCGCAGCGTGCCCACCGACACCCACGTGCCCGACGAGAGTTTGAAATCCTCCGTCACGCGGCCGTCGAAGATGAGGCCCTGGCCGGGATCGTCCACGTCCACGAAACGGCACGCGTCGCCGAGCTTGTAGAACCCTTCCTCGTCGAACGCCGCGGCGGTCTTTTCCGGATCGCCGTGATAGCCGGTCGATACCGTCGGCCCTTTCACCCGCACTTCCAGCTTGTCGCCGGACGGTACGAGCTTCAGCGTCATCCCCGGCAGCGGCAGGCCGATCAGGCCCACGCGTTCGGCCGCCCAGTGCACCACGGTGATGCCCTGTGTTTCGGTGGCGCCGTACATGGTCGTCAGCGGAATACGCTGACCGGTCTCGGCGATCGCCAGCGCCTGCAGGCGATCGTAGAGATCGTCCGACAGCGTCGCGCCGCCGTAGCCCATGTACTTCAGGTTCTTGAAGAACGACGCGCGCAGCTTCGGATCGCGCTCCATCGCCTCGGCGAGCATGCCGAACGCCACGGGCGCGGAGCCGAACACTTCGGGGCTGACTTCGTAGAGGTTCAGAATCGTCGTCTCGAACATGCCGGGCAGGGGCTTGCCGTCGTCGATGTGGAACGTCGCGCCGGCCCAGATCGCGCCGTTGAACGAAACGTTGGCGCCGGAGATGTGGTTCCACGGCATCCAGTCGAGCGTGACCGGGGGCGTGGTCTCTTCACGTTCGCCGTCGCGCAGGCCTTCGGAGCCGGCGATCTGCGCGCAGAGCATGCGCTGGTATTGCGGCACACCCTTGGGCATGCCGGTGGACCCGGAGGTGAAGAGGAACTTCGCGATCGACTCGTCGGTGATCGCATCGACGGAGCGGGCGACGTCGGCGGTGGGTTTCGTTTGCGTGAGCGCGGCGTAGCTGCGCACGTTGTTGGGTGGCGTCTCGTCCGCGCTGATCACGATGAGCGGACCGCCGGCTTCTTCCTCCAGCGCGGCGATGGCCTTCGCGTACGGCGCGACGGATTGCACGAACACGGCCTTCGGCTTGAGCAGGCGATAGGCGTGGCGGATCTTGCCGTGATCGGTGCTCATCAGCGAGTAGGGCACGCTCATCGGCGCCACCGGCGCGCGGGCCTTCATGGCGGCGTGCGTCAGCATCGCGTGCTCGATCGAGTTGCCCGACAGGATCATCAGCGGCGCGTCGGGGCCGAGGCCCATGTCAATCAGCGCCTGCGCCAGCGCGTCGGACGTCTTCTTCGCCGCGCCGTAGCTGATCTCGCGCCACGCGCCGAGCGGCGCGCCGGGGGCGGAGGGCAGGCGCTGGCGCATGTAGGCGCGCTCGGGGTGTTCGCCGGCGCGCTGGTCGAGCAGGTGCGGGATGGAGCGGGGCCGTTCGCCCGGCTTCTGATTGGCCCAAAGATAGACCGTGCCATCGGGCCGCCGGTCGACGCTGACGTCGGGCCCTTTCATCGCCAGCTTCTTGAACGGCGGCGGCGCCGCGGTCGCGTGGCCTTCGGCCATTCGCATTCTCCCTTAGGTGTGCTTGTTCTGTTTCCGGCACTTTACGCGCACGGAAGGGCGGTCGCCAAGCGCTTGCTTGTTACAACGCGGCATGCCGCAACGGCGCCCGCCGGCTGGACGGCGCGGTGGCGGTCCGCCTAAACGTCGCCGGCTCGAAACGGAATGTGACGGAGGGGAAAGACATGAGCGAAGGCGAAGTGGTCGAGCAACTGTCCAACCATGCGGACACCCTGCTGGCGGGCGTGTCGCTGATCTTCTCGATCGTGTCGGCGTACGTCGTGGCGCTGAACTACTTCATCGGCTCATCCAACTTCGCCGCCCGCCTCGGCAGCTTTGCGTTCGTCTCGCTCGTGCTGCTGATGCTGCTGATGGTGGTGATGGGCGTGCAGACGGCGCACGCCGGCCTTATCGCGCGCCTGCTCGAGCTACAGGGCGAAGGCCAGCTCACCGCCGCCGGCAACGCGCTGCTCGCCAACGCCACGGCTGTCGCCGCCGGTGGCCAGAGCATCGACGGCATCCTCAACATAGCCTCGATGGCCGGGCTTGCCTTCGTCTATCTGGCGCTCGGCTATCTCACTTTCATCCACCAGTGGACGCCGGACGCGATCCCGGTGACGATCCAGCGAGACGACAGATAGCCACGCGCGCTATGGCTCGACCTTGTCGGGCAGCACGAAGCGCGCCTCGTGGTTCGGAAAATCGACGGACACGCGGGCGAACATCCGCAGCGCGTCCATCCCCAGCAGCATCGCTGGGCGCCGGGTCAGCTTCAGGCGGGTGAAGAAGTGCGCGTGAGCGAACGCCACGGGCATGCCGACGAGCGCCAATCCGCCGATCACGAGACGGTCGGCGCGGGTGTAGTCGACTTGCAGGGTCTCTCCCGTGATTCCCAACAGCGCGATCTGCTCGAATGTGCTCCGTCGGGTCGTGAGCGCCCGCCGCAACGCTTCGTTGCCGACGCTGACCTCCGAACCGGAATCGACAATGACGTCGACCGCCTGGCCGTCGATGTTGCAGTCGGCGAGCACAAGCTGGCCGAAACGCAGCCGCGCCCGCACAACGATTTCGTCGTCCGCAGGACGTTCCTCGCGGCGGGGCGCCGGGCCCACGCGCATCGTGTGCGTCTCGAAATCGAGCACCACCCGCTGGCCGCGTAACGCGTCGATGCCCAGCACGCCGCTCGCACGAACATTGGCGCCATCCACGGTGAACGCGCGCAAATCGCGGCTATCCCCCGGCAGGAAGGACAGCCCCGGAATTTCAACGGTCGCCACCTCGCGGGTGGATGTCAGCGACATCAGTCGCAGGCGCGCGGCCGGGCGTAACCCCAGCGTGTCGGCCAGTTGCTGCGCGATGACGCTGCGCTCGGCGGCAGTGTCGACGATGAAGGGATAGGGGCCGGCGCCGCCGATGGTGACCGGCACGAGCATGCGGCCACTGTCCGACAGCGTCGCAGCGATGGACGCCTCAGCCGGCGGCGCCTGCGCCAGTGCGTGTGCGGCGAAGACGCTGACAAGGACCTGGACGATCCCCGCCAGGAGGACGCCGCGGGATCGACGCGGGCGGCAGCGTTCCATGATCATCCTCCTGCCAAACGGGCACTTGAGGGGGCGCTTGCGCCCGCGCTCAGCCCACCATCCGTTCGCGGCCCGCCCAGTAAGGCTTGCGCAGTTCCCGTCGCAGCACCTTGCCCGACGCGTTGCGTGGAATGGCGTCGATGAAATCGATCGACTTCGGCGCCTTGTAAGCGGCCACCTTCTCGCGCGCGTAGTCGATGATCGAGCCTTCGTTCGGCGTGGCGCCCGGTTTCAGGACCACGACGGCCTTCACCGCCTCGCCCCACTTGTCGTCGGGCACGCCGATCACCGCCACGTCGAGCACGTCGGGGTGGCCGAACACGGCGTTTTCAACTTCAGCCGGATAGATGTTCTCGCCGCCGGAGACGATCATGTCCTTCACCCGGTCGTAGATGAAGAAATAGCCGTCGGCGTCCTGGTAGGCGGCGTCGCCGGTGTGCATCCAGCCGTCCTTCACGGCCTCGGCGGTGGCCGCGTCATTGTTGTAGTAGCCCTTCATCACGATCGGCGCCTTGATGACGATCTCGCCAACTTCGCCCAGCGGCACCTCAACGCCATTGCCGTCGACCACCTTCACCTCGACGTTAGGCCACGGAATGCCGCACGAGCGCAGCTTGCCCTTTGCCGGATCGTGCGCGGCGGGCGGCAGGAAGGTGCCCGCGCCGACGGTTTCAGTCATGCCATAGAACTGCAGGAAGCCGCAGCCGAACCGCTGTTGCGCCTTCAGCAGAACCTCCTCGGCGATCGGGGAGGCGCCGTACGACACCGTCTTCATCGTCGACAGATCCGCGCCCGCCATCTCCGGCGCGTTCAACAACATCATAATCACGGCAGGCACGAAGAACGCGTGGTTGATCTTTTCGCGCTGGATGAGATCGAGCACGACGCTGGGCACGAGATCCTTCAGCACCACCACAGTGGAACCACCCGCCAGCCCCGCAAGGCCCACGTTCGTGCCGGCCACATGGAACAGAGGCATCGCGTTCAACACCGCTTCTTCCGGCGTGTAGGCAAAGCCCTCCACGTGGGCCGCGCAGTGCAGGAAGCCGTTCACGTAGTTGGAGTTCGTCAACTGCACGCCCTTGGGGTTGCCGGTCGTGCCGCTGGTGTAGAGCTGGATCACATCGTCCTGCGGGTCCATCTCCATGTTCGGATCGATCGGTTCGGCGCGGTCACGCCAGGCGGCGTAGTCGATCCAGTCGCCGTGGGGTCCGTCGAGGGAGATGACGCGGGGCTTCTCGGGCAGGTCGGCGATGGCCTTCTCCGCGATCTCGAAAAATTCACGCCCGACGAACAGGATCTTGGCCTTCGAGTCCTTCAGGATGTAGGCGATCTCGGGCGCGGCCAGCCGGAAGTTCACCGGCGCCAGGCACACCCGCGCCTTCAGCGCGCCGAACCAAAGTTCGTAGAAATAGTCGCCGTTCTTGGCGAGGATGGCGATCCGCTCCTGCGGATGCACCCACTCCTGCCGCAACCGCTGGCCCACCTGGCTCGCCCGGGCGTCGAGCGTGGCGTAGCTCATGCGGGCGCCTTCGAAGACCAGCGCGGTCTTGTCGCCGAGCGTGCGCGCCTGCACCCGTGAAACGTCCGCCAGCGCACGCACCTGCGAAAGATCGAGCATCGAAAACCCTCCCTGTGGTTTTGGCCTGAAGTTGACCTAGCGGCTTCTTGCGAGCGGCTTGCGGAGGGATATAGCAGTCCCGCGCGGCCCGATGCATCCCCCGAGCGGGTCACAGGCGCGCGAGGAGGAACACCGATGGCCGATCCCACGCTCACACTCTGGGAACACCCGCTCAGCCCCTACGCCCAGAAGGTCAAGATGGCGCTGCGCGAGAAGGGGATCGCGTTCGACGTGAAGATGCCCACCGGCATCGGCGCGGGATCGACCGATGACACGTTCGCTGCCGCCAGCCCCCGCCGCGAAGTGCCGGCGCTGGAGCACGGG